>NZ_JBQKKM010000035.1:0-57743 GCF_052116745.1 Niallia sp. Sow4_A1
GACGGCATACGCCATGTTGTTACCTGTCTCGTGGGCTCGGAGATGTGTATAAGAGACAGTTATTTAAGAGCTAAATTAGAGATTGTTCGTTTTTAAAGATTAGTTATTTAGATTTGTCCCAACCTCTAAAAGAGGAGAGACATGCCAGGAGCGTCTTGTTCTCTTTCTACAAACCCTAATTTTTTATAAAAGGGATGCTTCCCTTTCGCTGAGAATAATTGAATCGATTGAATACCTGATTGCTGACATTTATAGACGAGCTTTTCAATGATTTGCTTTCCTAGTCCTTTTCCCTGTTCTTCAGGATGAACCATGACATCACAGATTAATGATTGGTAAACTCCATCTGAAATCATACGACCGAAAGCAATAAGTTTTTGATTGTGGTAGATGGAAATGGAGTACCAGCTATTTTTAGCTGCTTCATATAATTGTTCTCTTGTATAGTTTCCTTTTTTACTTTTTAATAAGCCACTGTCCTCATGTAATAAGGCAAACTGTGAAAATGGTGGCAGCTCTTCCGTAATAAAATAATCCATGCTTTTTTTTCCCCTTTAATATCCGTATCTTCATAATAATATTTATACAATAATATGAATTAATATTCAATTGTTTTTTTTAAAAAAGCATATCTTTTTTTCGGATATGCTTTAACTGCCATTAGGTTGGCTTATTTTCTCTTTTCAATAACCAGATTTGCCAAATTAAAAAAGCTAACATCATTATAAATAGGAAAATAGATGAAATAATTGCCTTCCATTCCTCTGTCAAAGGAAATTGTTCAGTAATGACAGAGGGAAGGTTTACTAATATAGGAAGAAAAACAATCCATGATTTACTCCACCATGCAAACCAGCTTAAATAAGCAAATGGTATGAGTAAGAAAAGAATTTGCTTAAATAATGTATCAATCATATAAACCGGTCCCCAATTGTAATTTTAGGCTCTTCCCTTTTCGATTTTCTTTTCATAGTGGACTTCCACTCCTTCATACAGTAAGGAGAAGGAGGTGAAGGAGTGAAAAAAGTTATTAAAATTATCTTAATTCCCTTTTTATTTCTGATTACAGCTTGCTCTACTGATCCAGTTAAAGAGGATTTGCTTCAATATGTAAATGAAGATATGACAACAGCCTTTGAATTAGAGGCTAAGGCCGTGGCTGCGTATGATTCTGTGTCTGGACTCAATTATACGGATGATTGGACAATGTATGATACAATCCAAACAACAGTGATTCCCAATTATAATGAATTTATTAAAGAATTAAATAGGGTAAAGGTGGAAACAGACGAGGTAAGAGAAATACATGAAATATATATAAAGGGCGCTGATATTCAGTTTAATGCGTTTGTAAAAATACTTACAGCGTTAGAAACGCAAGATATTAGGCTTGTTGAAGAAGCGAATGCCATGCTGGAGGAAGCTCGCACACTTATACGTCAATATATGACTGAATTAGATAAGCTTTCAAAGGAGCATGAAGTAGAGTGGGATGACAGCACTGTAAGTGAATCTATTTAGAAAAACAAAAAACGAACAATTATACGAAATTTGTATAACTGTTCGTTTTTATTACTAGGTGGAATACTTATATCCCATTCTTAAATAGAACTTATTGAAATATTAGACAGATTTCTTCTTTGTTTCTTTTTTATTTAGTTGATTATAGAAAAGAATTCCGCTTAATAGTAATAAAACACCGAAACTAAATGTTTTAATATCTGCAGTTCCTGCGATAATTACCCAAACGGAGTAGATTGTCGCAAGGAATCCAATAACAAAATCCCATCTTCTTTCCTTCAGTGAATTATATGTTTCACCAGTTATAACTAATTTCAATTGGAAGATGGTTGAAATTAAATAAGGAACCAGATAGCTTAGTGTTGCAATATAAATAATAAAATCAAATGCTTGTGATATGCTTTTTGACACAGTCGAGAAAATGAATAATTGCCCTAAGATATTTGTTACGATTAAGGAAAATGTTGGAATACTCTTATTATTTTCTTTTAAGAAAGCTGGAATGAAAATTCCTTGTTTAGCAGCTGCATAAGGCACTTCTGCACTTAACATAATCCAACCAATTGTTGATCCGAACAAACTAATTAACCCTATACCTGCGAGCACTTTTCCTGCGATGGGACCAAGAACAGCTTCTATTGCATCAATTAAAGGCTTTTGTGAAGCGACCAATTGATCCTGTGTAAGAATGCCCATTACAAGGGTGCTGATTCCAATATAGATAGCTAAAGCAATTAATAGACCAAAGATGGTTGCTTTTTTTACATCGGATTGCCTCTTTGCTCTAGAAGCAAAAACAACTGCTGATTCTACACCGATAAATGCCCATAATGTTGTCATTGCAGCACTATTGATTTGTCCAAACAATCCAACTGACTTATCTACTTCATTTATTTTTGGTTCTGCAAAGGGTAGGATATTGCTTGATTCAAATGCAAATAACGCGATGATGATAAATAGCATAAAACCAATAACCTTTGAAGCTGTTGCAATAACATTTAATTTACCTGCGTTTTCCAATCCGTTTAAAATAATGTAATGTGTTCCCCATAATAAAATTGTACAGACAACGAATGTAAACGTATTTCCTACATAAAGAGTAAAAGAACCTATATTCAATAAAACGGCTTGACTTGTTAAAATCGGGAAAAACGTTGATAAATAACCAGCAAAAGTAGTGATAATGGCAACATTTCCAGTTAGATTACCTATCCAATATCCCCATGTAGACATAAAGCCAGAAAGAGTAGATTTTTTTGAATCTGGTTTAAATAATTCTTTCGCATAAATTTGTGGACCGCCCGTTAAATTAGGCTTACGAATGGCTAAATTCCCAAACACTAAGGCAGTTACCAGCACTCCGAATCCTGTTAATAGCCAAGCTAAGATAACCCCAGCAGGGCTTGCTACTTCCGATAATGATCGAGGAAGCATAAAAATTCCTGATCCTACCATATTACCTACAACTAAGGATATTAATATCCCTAATCCTAATGTTCCTTTTGAATTCATGTTTTTCTCCTTTAAGAAGTATTTGCTAAACGTATGACATAGGAGATTTACTTTAACACCTTAAATTCTTATACAACAAAATGTATTTTTATTATTTCCAAGGCATAAAAAAACACACCTCTAAATGGTGTGAAGGTAGAAAAACCTTCAGATATAAAGATAGTTCACCATAGTAAGATCCTATGACAGTCCTGCACCTATTCGTATGCAGTCCCAGCTACTATTATTAGAGAATAATAGTGCTTCGGCGACTTTTCCTTTCAAAAGCAATCAATGAGCTCTCTTTGCTCTTCCTCTTTTTACTAATAAAAATCGCAACCTCTACCTCATCTTGAGCTGATAAGGATTTTTAAATATAAAAAAGATATGTACTAGGTTATTCGATATATTTATTGATGTCAATGGAAAAACAAATAGAGGGAACTATCGGTAAATTCGCAATTATCGTAAATGCTTATTAGGTTGTAATTCTTTGAAGGTATATTACCAAAAATTACGTTTAACACAGGAGAGGATATGTAAAGAAGGAGTTAAGGATTGCATGAAAATAATGAGATGAAATAGAAACCAAGCTCTGTTGAATGAACAGAGCTTGGTTGTAAAAGCTTATAAGGTTGTAATAATCGGTTTCTCTTTTGTTATAATAACTGTATGCTCGTATTGTGCAACAAAGCTTTTTTCTTTAGTAGAGAATGTCCAGCCATCATTTTTTTCATAAACTTCTTCTGAACCAGTAGATATAAATGGTTCAAATGCGATAACCATTCCATCTCGAAGCAGGTCCGTATCCCATGAGTCGAAATAATTAAGGATATGATCTGGTTTTTCGTGCAGGGAAGTTCCTATCCCATGACCTGTTAAATTTTTAATTACCGTAAATCCGTGCTTTTTTGCTGTGTTGTAAACAAATTTTCCGATACGATTCTTCTTTGCTCCAGGCTTAAAGCATTTAAGTCCTTCTTCAAATGCTTCTTGTGCCACTTCACAAAGTTTGATTAGTTTAGGATCGCCATTCCCGACAACGAATGATTTACCTGTATCAGCAAAGTAACCATTTTTACTTGCAGATACATCGATATTAACTAAATCTCCTTCTTGAATTACTCGATCTCCGGGAATGCCATGTGCCACTTCATCATTCACAGAAATACAAGTATATCCTGGAAAATCGTACATATCTTGAGGGGCTGAAACTGCACCATGTTCAGCAAATAGCTTACCTGCTAAATCATCTAGTTCTTTTGTTGTCACTCCTGGCACTGTTATTTTTATTAATTCCTCTCTGATGATACTTACAATTTTACCAATTTCTTTCAGACCATTAATGTCTTGTTCATTCTTTACAATCATTTTAATTCTCCTTGTTCATCTATATCAGTTCTCGAATCCTTTTCGCGTCTATTATTATATGCTAATATTGGCAGTAAGTAAAAGGAATTTACCTATTAGAAGTTACTAATTATTTGAAATCCCATTCTTAAATTCCTAAATTTCTGCTCTCATTCTTTGTTTATTTCTCCTTGTGTATAGAATGTTTTTCACGAATTATTTCGACCGATTTTTCGATAAATTCCTTTAGGGTCTCCTCGTTAATATCAGCAAGCTTATTAATATATACACAGCCAACTCCAGCCTTGTGTTTGCCGATTCGCTCTAAATAAAAGGCTCTTGTTTCTTCCTCTGTCGTTAAATAGAGGCTGATTCTTGCTTTTTTAGGAGCGAAGCCAACGATAGGTGCATCTCCCTCATGACCTGTTGCATACTTGTAGTGATACGTACCAAAACCAATAATACTCGTCCCCCACATTTTCGGTGGTAATCCAGTAATATCAGAAAAAATGTCGATTAGTTTATAGGCATCCTCTTTTTTTGTATTACTTGTTAAGGATGATTCTATATATTCAACAACATCTTGATCTGTTTCCTTTGTTTTTAATTTATACATGAAAAGTCTCCTTTTCTTTCTATTATAAAGCTAGTTTCAAAATTTGAATGATTAGTTTTTTATCTTTTTAAATTAATTCACATATCCTCTTACTAGTCTTCATAGCATGTACAAGAAAGGATGTGTAGAGACTCGGATGTTCAGTGTAACCATTTTACTAAGCTATATCTTGTTAGGCTTTACATTAGCTGCACCAATTGGACCAGTAAATTCTGCGAGAATTGATAAAGGAATAAAAAATGGTTTTTGGCATGCCTGGATTGTAGGGTTTGGTTCCATGCTTGCCGATGGTATTTTTATGATAATGGTATATATCGGAATGGTTCATTTTCTTGAGATAGCCATCGTGCAAATATTCCTTTGGCTTTTTGGCGGATTTGTATTAATTTATACAGGGTTTGAAAGCATTATTGGAGCTCAGAATCTCAAGCTTGATTCCCTTAGGGGCAAAGATTCCCTGTTTAAATGTTTTCTAACAGGATTTATTATGTCTATTACTAGTCCTTTATCTATTCTCTTTTGGTTAGGAATATATGGATCTGTTTTAGCTAAAACCGCCCAAGAAAATGGGACTAGTTCCTTGTTGGTTTATAGTAGTATGATTTTTCTAGGTCTTACAATATGGGATATAATTGTTGCAGCCTTAACAAATGGCTTTAGGCGGTTTCTTACACTTGGAACATTAAGAGGAATTTCCGTTATTTCTGGACTATCTTTAGTTTTATTTGGCGCATATTTTGGTTATCAAGGGATTGTAAAATTATTCTTTTCTTCCTAGAAACAATCTAGTAACCATTTTATTTAGAGCGATTTTTTATTGATTAATTTTATGCAAAAAAGACGCTTTGTGTTACAGCGTCTTTTTTGACATTTGTTTGATTTTGTTTAATCAGCTAATCCCCAAACAGAAACACTTTGGGCATTTACAGGGAAATTACCAAAACCATCTTTCCCTATTTTCACTCGATCTTTTCTTGTATTCGTAAAATCTATCCACTCTTCCCCACTTCGTGTTTCGCCAACAAACATTTTTTTGCTGCCTTCTTCTTTATTAGAAATGACGACAGCGCATCCGGATCTTTCTATTTCCGTCTCACCATGGCGTACCCAGCCAATTACATTGGGATCATCAAAATAATCATCTTGATTACCATATGCTTTTTTCTTTCGTACATACAGTAATGGATCAATTGCAGCCTTTTTTCCTTCCATTGGAAGTTCTCCGCCAATTCCAAAGTAATCACCATAGAAAATCGTTGGATAGCCATCTTTTCGAAGCAATATTAGGCTATATGCTATCTGCTTAAACCAATCCTCTACCCAAGATTCAAGCGATTCACCTGGTTGGGTATCATGGTTATCGACAAAGGTAACGCAATTAAGCGGATTATCTTCCACTAACGTTCCTTCAAAGATTGTAGAAAGATCAAAATTACTGCCCTCCATAGAAGCAGTATGCAATTTATAGTGAAGAGGAACATCAAATAAATCGATTGTATAGTCTGTTTGCTGCAAAAATTCCTGACATTCGTTAATATCTGCTTTCCAAAATTCTCCTACGAAATAGAAATCTTCTTTTTCTTCTAATATGGAATGGGCAAATTTTTTAATAAAGGAATGATTAATATGTTTGATTGCATCTAATCGGTAGCCATCACAATTAAGTGTCTTGTAAAGCCATTTTCCCCATGAAATCATTTCATTTTGGACGAGTTCATTATTATAATCGATATTGGCGAACATTAGATAGTCATAATTCCCGAATTCATCATCAACATTTGTATTCCACATTTTATTTTCGCCGATAATCCTAAAGACTCCAGCTTTTTTAGCTTTGTTATCATAATCTGTTCCATTAAAATGCTGAAAGTTCCACTTGAAAGGGGAGTAAGTATCCCCTCTTCCTGGAAAGGTAAATTTCGTCCATGCTTCTATTTCATGGGGTTCAGATATTTCTTCTTCTCTATTTTCAGGATTCACTTCAATAGCCTTAATCGTTTCTTTTTCATCTGCTGCTGCCTTATGATTCATGACAACATCGACATAAACTTGTATGCCAACATTATGACACGCTTCTATTGCATCATGTAATTCCTGTTTTGTGCCATATTTGGTCCGGATGGTACCCTTTTGATCAAATTCTCCTAAATCATAGACATCATAAACGCCATATCCATTGTCATCTTTGGAAGCCGCTTTTGTAACTGGGGGAATCCAGATAGAGTCAATACCTACTTCTTTTAATTTTCCTGCTTGCTCTTTCAAACGATTCCAATGTTGTCCATCAGCAACTAAATGCCATTCAAAAAACTGCATCATTGTTTTATTTTCCATTTATCTATTCTCCTACTCCATAAAATATAGCTTATCTTTTTTAGAATAATTAGTTAAGCTTTCTTATGAAGTAATTCTACCCAGAATGATGGATTTTCAAGCCTATTTATAAATAAGTAGGTTATTGGGGGATATCTAAACAACACTGTTACTTATTGTATGATGGCTTTCCGTATTCATTTTCATCATTTTTAGTAAAAACCTATAAACCAAAAGAGTATTAATAATGGAATTGACCAATGAACGATTTTAAATGATCAGCAGTCTTTGCGAGAGTCTTAGCAGTAGCATGGACTTCTTCAAATGATGCTAGTTGCTCTTCTGTGGATGCAGATAGTTCTTCGGATAATGCTGCGTTTTGTTTACTAAATTCATATAAGGATTCAAATGTTTCGACAAGCGTTTTAATATGCTTATATACTTCTTCAGAAGAAAGTGTTACTTCATCAATAATCGGTGCAGTTTCATTCATACTAGAAGAGATAGCATGAAATTTCTTTTTAACTGAAGAGATGACAGAAAGACCACCATCAACTTGCTTGTGGACAAGTGTCATCATATCTACGGTTGAATGGGTATCTGTCTGTATTTCTTTCACTAAATATTCGATTTCCCCCGCTGATTTTTGGGTTGTCTCTGCCAATTTTCTAATTTCTTCTGCCACTACAGAAAAACCTTTGCCATTTTCTCCTGCTCTAGCTGCTTCAATCGCGGCATTTAATGCTAAAAGATTCGTTTGGTTGGCAATAGTACTTATTAATTGAATAATAGATTCGACTTCCTTGGAACGTTTATGTAATGTTTCTATTTGTTTATCTGATTTTATTACAGAATCAACAATTAATTGCATTTGAGATTCTGCCTGATTAATAGCAACTTCCCCTTCTTTTGCTTTCTCTAAAGTGCTATTGCCCAATTTGGACATATAGAGAGAATTCTCGCGTATTAATCCTGTTTTCTCTGTAATATTTTTTATTTTTTTAGTGCTTGTTTCGACTTCTTGCTTTTGATGCTCGGCACCTGAAGCTATTTCTTGTATGACAGATACTAAATCTTCTACTATCTTTGTCGAAGAAGAGGAGCTCGCGGTAAGGTTATCACTAGATGCAGCAACCTGTGTAATGCTTTTTTCTAAATGTTTGATTAATCGTTTTAAGTTTTCTTGCATTTTCTGGAAGGATATTGTCAAATGCCCAATTTCATCTCTCCTTTTCACTACTAATTCCTGTGTTAAATCTCCTTTTCCAACAAGAGCTGCTTTTTCTTTTATTTGATTTAAAGGCTTAATAATGGACTGTATATTTCTATAAATAAGAATAGAACCTATAATAATAAAACCAATAATTGCAAAGAATGATGCTCTTAGTATTGGAAAGGAAGCATCCGAAACTTCTTCTACATACATAGATCCAGCAATCTTCCAACCAGTTAGATTATTGGTGAGATAGGTTAGCTTTTTCTCTTTATTATCAAGGCTGTAGGAAAAAGCACCTGTTTTTTCTAATTTCATCCTTTCAATATAGTTTTCTGTCCCAACTTCGCCAATTTTTTCTGTTGGATGAGCCATGTAAGCAAATTTATCATCCAATAGAAAAGCATAACCTTCCTTTCCTATTGTGATATTATTCACAAAAATTTGTATGGCACTCAGCTTAATCTTCAAACCGATAACCTTCTTTCGATCTTCGGTTATGCCAGCAATCGTAACGACCATTTCGTTGGTACTAGCAGATATATAGGGATCTGATATATATATATCATCTGGATTCTCCTCTGCTGCAATAAACCATTCACTTGCAGTTGGATCATAATTTTCTGTTACCTTGTCTGCTGGCTGCTGTATATATTGTCCTTGTTTCGTAGCAAAAAATATACTGTCAATATCATCATAGAAATAGTAGTATTTTTCTAGCATATTGATAACAACATCATCTGATACAGACTTATTTGGTTCCCCCCATTCCTTTCGAAGCTTGTTTACTTGCTCAATTTTAGTTGATAATTCGGTTGTAATATTTCCGTTTAGCTGCTGAATCTGTTGGAACGCATTGGCCATCATTTCTTGTTCTAATTGTTTCTTAGAATTGACATAAGAGAATACACCAATAAAAATGGTAGGAATAATTAATAAAATGAAAAAGCTTGCGTATAATCTCTTTTTAACTGTCATGCTGTTCTGTAATATTTTTTTCATATTCTTTTTATAACCCCTTTATGAATAAATATAGGACTTATTCATTATAAATGAAACACTTCAGTCTATTGCAAAAGAGGTAAAATTGTCATAATTACGCCTTAATTGAACAAAAAAAAACCCTTATTTTCTACAGATAGTGATGTAAAAAGATAAGGGGAGTTTCTTCTTCCTTATTGTTTATTTTTAGCAAACTCTTTTTTGATTGCTGCTAATAACTCTTTATTCGTTAAGATTTCTAAACCAGTTAGTGCCATCGATTTTGCACCTAATAACATTGCATCTCTTCCTTGCTCCGACATAGCTGCTTCTCTAAACTCATGTGTATGACATGCATAGGATTCGTTACAAATTTTCACATACGGGTGAATGGCTGGTACTACTTGGCTTACATTTCCCATATCTAGCGATCCAGAACCATCTCTTTGTTCGTGAATTTCAATTTCTTCTACTCCTAAAGAAACTAGTTGCTTAGTAAAGACATCAGATAACGTTTTATTTGTAATCATGTCATCATAGGAAAATTCATAAAAGCTAGATTTCACGGTAGCACCTGTTTGGAGTGCTGCTCCTTCAGCGCATTTTTTCACTTTTTCAACTAATATATTTACATCTTCTCTTTTTCCTGCTCTTACATAGAATTGAGCCACTGCATAATCAGGGACGATATTTGCAGCTTTTCCACCCTCTGTGATTACACCGTGAATTCGTGCATCTGGTTTTATGTGCTGTCTTAATGCATTAATACTATTAAAAGTATGTAATACTGCATCTAGTGCATTAATTCCTAGATGCGGACTTGCAGCAGCGTGGGCAGATTTTCCAAAGAACTCAAATTGAATGGCATCCATTGCAAGCGAGTCGCCACTCTTCATATAGTTATCTAAAGGATGAACCATCATAGCTACATCCAATTCTTCAAAAATACCGGCTTCAGCCATAGTCACTTTTCCGCCTTTTGTTTCTTCAGCAGGTGTACCATAAACAATAACCTTTCCCCCTGTTTCTTCTAAAACCTTACTAAGACCAATTCCTGCTGCAATCCCCATTACAGCTATTAAATTATGTCCACAAGCGTGACCTAATTCTGGCAATGCGTCGTATTCTGCCATATAACCGATAGTGGGTCCTTCTTTTCCGCTATCGTATGTGGCTTTAAATGCAGTAGGTAAATCGCATATCCCAATTTCGACATGGAAGTCATGCTCTTTTAATGTATCTGTCAATATTTTGCAAGCTTTAAATTCTTCATGTCCTAGTTCAGGATTGTCGCCGATATATATACTTATATCTTTAAATTTAGCTTCATTTTCGTTCATTGCATCTATGATGATTTGTTTCATTATTTTCGCACCTTTCTCTCTTTTATACATTACTAGTTTACCAATTTTCTATAAAAAAGCTAGTAAAAAATGCGTAAAAATAATAATCAGAGTATATTTATGCATAAAAATAGAGTTTTTTTTTCGCCGCTAATGACGATAAAAAAACTGGCTAATCTCTTGATTAAAGAGTTTTAGCCAGTCTACATTCACTTAATATTTTTCCCATAAAATATTTCATTCATTTCTTGCGTTAGCTTTTCTGTAATAAAAATGCGATCTTCTAGTTTAAGTTCCTCTTCTTTATAGCCAAATAAATAATTATTTAAATCAAATTGTTTTAGCTTACATTTTGTATGAAAGATATTCTCTTGATATATATTGACATCAATCATATCAAATTGTGCTTTAACATCATCAGGTATATAGTTTTGGATGGAATTTATGTCATGGTCGATAAATAATTTATGGCCATGAATATCGCGGGTAAACCCTCTAACACGGTAATCCATAATCATAATATCTGTATCGAAAGAGTAGATTAAATAATTTAATGCCTTTAAGGGAGAGATTTCTCCACAAGTAGAGACATCGATATCGGCGCGAAAGGTACTGATTCCTTCATCTGGATGATATTCAGGATATGTATGAACCGTAATATGACTTTTGTCGAGATGCATCACAACAGAGCCTGGAAATCCTCCTGGTAGTGGTCCTGGCGATTCTTCAAATACTTCCTTTGGTGCTTCAGATACTGGTCCTTCTGAGACGAGTAATGTAACGCTTGCCCCTTGTGGTTCATAATCTTGCTTGGCTACATTCAACACATGGGCTCCAATGATATCTGAAACATTTTTTAATATCTTCGTTAAACGATCTGCATTATATTGTTCGTCAATATATTGTAAATAGGCTTCACGTTCACTCCTAGTCCGTGTATAGCATATATCATACATATTAAAGCTTAAAGACTTTGTTAAATTATTAAATCCATGTAGCTCTATGCGCTGCTGAGGTGTTAAACTCATGTTTATCCCCCTTTTTCTAACATGTAAGTATAATTATGTTACCCGAACAGATGGTAGATTAACCAAAAAATCGCTAATCTCTTGTATTCCTTTCTATCGGAAATAACAAAAGATTAGCGATTTAATTTTCCTTTAAAACATACTTAATTCATATTTGCTTGCAAGTATTTCTAATAGTTTTAATCCGGCAACACTATTTCCTTTGTCATCGAGGGCAGGTCCGGAAATGCCAATTCCAAAGCGATTTGGTACCGCACCTAATATCCCGCCGGCTACCCCACTTTTTGCAGGAATTCCAACCCGTACGGCAAATTCTCCAGAAGCATTATACATTCCGCATGTTACCATGAAAGTTTTGCAAATGCGTGCAACATGTGCAGGCATTAATTGCTTATTTGTAATTGGTTCCTTGCCATTTAAAGCAAAGACAATCCCAATTCTTGCTAAATCTAAGCAATTCACTTCTATAGAGCATTGTTTTGTATATAAGTCCAATAATTCTTCTACATCTTCATTAATAATGCCATGTTGTTTCATAAAAAAACATAGTGCTCTATTTAAATGAGATGTTTCAAATTCTGATTTTGCAACCTCAGCTGAATAGCTAATTTCCTCATTTCCAGATAGCCTTTTTACAAAATCAATTATTTTTCGAAACCGCTCTTCAACCGAATTCCCCTTAATCATATGAGTAACTGCCAGTGCACCAGCATTTATCATTGGGTTTAATGGTTTAGATGGATTGCTCATTTCTAGTTTAACGATGGAATTAAACGGATCACCCGTAGGCTCATATCCTACTTTGCTAAAAACGTATTCTTCCCCTGATTCCATTAAAGCTAGAGCTAATGTAATTACTTTAGAGATACTTTGTAACGTGATTTTTTCTTGAATACATCCAGCAGAATAACAAGTACCATCAGGATGATAGATTGCCACAGATAAATCATCTGGATTTGCTTTACTTAGAGCGGGGATATAATCGGCTACTTTCCCTTCTCTTGTATACTGCTTTGCTTCCAAAAGAATGCTTTCTAATTCTTCATTTGATTGACAAGGCAATTTGATCACCAACTTTGCAAAAGATTTTTTAAGCTTCTTTGATCAACTTAAATAAGTTTATCTTAATTTAAGTATAACGTTAGAAGCGCAAGAAGAAAAATAGTGCTTATTTCATAACTACTAAAGATATAATTTCTCCAGTTCATCTGAAGTCAATGGTTTACTATAGTAATAACCTTGGACAATTTCGCATTCATGCTTCTGAAGAAAGTCCACTTGTTCTTTTGTTTCAACACCCTCTGCGATGACGATAAAATTCATATTATGCCCCATATCAATAATTACTTTTGCTAACGATCCCTTATGCTTTGGATGACTGATATCATCGATAAAGCTTTTATCGATTTTAATTGTATCAATCGGTAGTGATCTCAAATAACTTAATGACGAATAGCCTTTTCCAAAATCATCAATGGATATTTGAAAGCCAAGTCGTTTTATACTATTTAGTTCAATTGTTGCTTTTTCTATATTCTGCATGATACTTTCTGTTATTTCTAACTCTATTTTCGCTGTGTTTATTTGAAGTCTTTTCACCTCTTTTTGAAGAAAAGGAAAGAAGTCGCTGTATTGAAATTGGCGTGCAGAAATATTGATTGCGAGCTTTATATCTTTTTTGCCCGCTAGATCCCATTTTTTCTTTTGCATAAATGCATGTGTCAATACCCATTCCCCTATAGATAGCATTAAATTCGTTTCTTCTGCAATGGGAATAAATTCATCGGGAGATAAATAGCCATATGCAGGGTGTTTCCAGCGTAAAAGTGCTTCCACTCCATATATGTTTCCTGTAGTATTATTTATTTGTGGCTGATAATATAGTTCTAATTCATTATTAGCAATTGCCTTTTGAAGAGCCATCTCCAATTCCATTTTTCTTGCCCCTTTTTCTGCATTAGAGGAAGAGTAAAATTGATAATTGTTTTTTCCATAATCTTTGGCAACATACATAGCTGCATCCGCATTTTTTATTAATGATTCTTGGTCTTTGCCATCCTCAGGAAACATGCTGATGCCAATGCTAGGTGTTACGAAGAATTCATCTTGCTTCACAATAAATGGAACAGAAAATTGACTAATGATTTTTTTTGCTACTTCCGATGTCTCCCATTTTGTTTTATTCTCTAATAAGATTAAAAATTCATCTCCACCTAAACGTGCTACAAAATCATTCTCTTTTATAGCAGATTTTAACCTATGGGCTACTTTTTTTAATATAATATCACCAGTACCATGCCCTTTTGTGTCATTAATCCGTTTAAATTGATCCAAATCTAGAAATAATACAGACATTGTTTGAACTTCATCACAGTTTAATAAGCGGTCGTTTAAAAAGCTTATACAACTATTTCGATTTGGTAATTCTGTTAATACATCGGTGAATGCCAATTGTTTTATTTTTAATTCTGTTTGCTTTCGTGACGTAATATCTCTTCCTAGTATTAATACAGCATCCTGTCCTCCGAACAGGATGCGCATACAATGGATTTCTAGTAATAGCTTTTCCCCATTTCCTTTCATGAAATCAATTTCCATTTCGATCACTTGTCTCTTTTGTTCTATTCCTTTATTAAATTCTTGAACGATATAGTGAAAAGTCTCTTCTGGAAAAAGATCATTAACAGAAAGACCGACTAATGGGCTGTGGTCACTTTCAAATATTTTTATACCGGCTTTATTTATATAATGTAATTTATAGTCCATAACTACCGCGATGATATCTGGAGACATATCGACTAGCTTCGTAAATTTATCTTCATTTTCTTTATTATCGGTTATATCTATCAATACACTAGTAAATTCCTTCATTTCTCCAGTAGCTTTTTCAAAAACGGCAATCCCTCTATCTTTAATCCAACGAATTTTTCCATTTGGTTTAATGATCCGGTAATTGCTAACAACGACATCCTGTTTCGTAAGAAGCTCTGCTCGCTCCTCTAAAACTTTTTTATCATCGGGATGAATGACTTCTTTCCATAGATTATGGTTTTTGTAAAAATCCTCAACGGAATATCCGTAAATGGTTTCAATTCCAGCAGTAATCATTAATGTATTGGTTTTTAAATCATGAAACCAAATGGCAATATCTAATGTTTCGAAAATCGATTGCAATTTTTTATTGGTTTGTGCATATTCTCCTAGAACATAGGTGATTTTTTTTATTAATTGATAAAAAACATAAAGTAACCCAGCAGTAATGATAAGTTGTAACAGAATAAAAATGACTCTATTGATACTTGTAACAAAGACATTAAGTATCACAGAGAATAAAACAAAAACGCCAATTGCGATAATCCATTTTAATTCACTGTGTTTATAATCCATATAAGAACTCCTTACTCTTGTCATAGATGCTAATCATGTGATATGTACCGAAATAAGTATTTTGGCAAAACATTATATTGATACCCGATATTCAGTGATTAAAACCTCATTAATACCTTTGTCCTTGCATGTACAATTAGAATACACTTATTATAATTTGTTTATAAGTTGAAAAATTCTTTTCCGAAGGATTTTTTTTTGATGGTAGTGAATGTGGAATTTAATTGTAATAATAACGAAGAAAGGTTATAAAGTAAGAACATATACATACATCCTACTTTATAACCCATTGCATAATGAAATTTAATGAAGGTTCGGAGTTTCTACTTGTACACGCGGAGTATTCCAAGTGTCAAACCATTTCTTTGTTGCTGTTATAATGATAATAATGCCTAAGATTAGCATAATAATGGAAAGCACTGCATTTAACACATTATAGCCAACTGCCTCTGGGTTTAAATAAACATTTTTCACCATCCAATATCCTGCGTAATTTACTGTTACAAATAAATAAGCCATCGGGATAAGGCAAGTGAGCATATATCTTCTTTTATCAGCCATTTTTAAAATCACGGTTGCGCCAATAATAAGTCCGATTGTTGCCATTAGCTGATTGGATACCCCAAATAGTGCCCAGACAGAGCTGATATCACCTGAGAATAATAGATATCCCCACATCACACATGCTAGCGCACTGGCAAAAATGGAGCCAGGCAACCAATCGACCCTCTTTAGTGGTTTGTAAAACTCGCCTAAAAAGTCTTGAATCAAATAACGTGCCGTTCTTGTACCAGCGTCGATTGCAGTCAAAATAAATACTGCTTCAAACATGATTACAAACTGAAAGAAATAAGAAGCAAGATGAGAAAACCAAGAGATTTCCGTGAATATATAGGACATTCCAACAGCCAATGTAACAGCTCCACCAGTTCGGCCTTCTAAATCAATCCCGATTTCACGACTTAACTCTGGTAAATTTGATACACTCATTCCTAGTGTCTGAAATACCTCTGGAGTTGAATTTATCGCGAAGTAATCTCCAGGATGTAAAGCGGTTGCAGCAATCAGTGCCATAATTCCAACTAAACACTCAACAAGCATGGCTCCAAAACCTACGACTTTAATATCGCTCCATTTATCGAGCATTTTTGGGGTAGTTCCAGATCCGACAAATGCATGGAAGCCAGAAATAGCGCCACAGCCAATGGTAATCGAAATAAACGGCCATACTGGTCCTGCAATTACTGGTCCCCCTCCGTGTACGAATTCCGTAAACGCTGGAAATTCAATGGCGGGATTAATAATAAAAACACCAATGATAAGGGCAATAAACACACCTATTTTCATAAAGCTACTTAAATAGTCTCTAGGTGCCAAGAGTAGCCACACAGGAAGTGCCGCTGCAAAAAATGCATAGATTGGAAGAATGATCGCAAGTGTTTTTGTATCAAGGGTTAGCCAATCTCCAACTACTGTTTCTTGAATCATTGGGCCAACAAACACACCAATCATTAATAGAATAAATCCAATTGTTGTACATAATTTCAGATTTCCTGTCTTTTTATAAAATATTCCTACGCCCATTGCAATAGGAATAGTAATCCCCACAGAGAATGTGCCCCATGGATTTCTTTCCAGAGCGTGTAATACTACCATGGATAGACCAGCCATAGTGATGGTAATAATAAACAGCATAGCAAGCCCTGTGCAAAAACCAGCAACAGGTCCGAGTTCTTCCTTTGCTACCTCGGATAAAGATTTTCCTTTTTTTCTCATACTAGCAAATAGCACAACTGCATCATGGACAGCACCACCGATTACAGCGCCTATCAATAACCATATTAGCCCAGGTAAATAGCCGAATTGTGCAGCAAGAATAGGTCCTACGAGCGGTCCTGCTGCAGCAATAGCTGCGAAATGATGACCAAATGTGACCCACTTATTTGTAGGTACGTAGTCTTTTCCATCATTTAATTCATGAGCGGGAGTTTTTTCTTTATCGTTTAGCTTTAATACCTTTACAGTCATAAAGGTACCATATAAACGATAAGCAATCATCAAGATACACGCAGATGCTATTACAATTGTAACCGCATTCATATTTATCTACCTCCTTTAATGCTATTATTATAAAAAATGAAAAAGGAAGATAAGTCATTTTCATGACAGAATGCGGGGATTTATATATGAGATGCAAAAAATAACAGATAAAATACAATGATTTTATCTGTTAGGTTCGACTAAAAAATCATCTTTGTTAAAAACCGAATAACTGCTTAATCTCTTTCGTATAATTTCTACTCAATGGCACCTTTTCCCCATTATTCATACATAATAAATAAGTAGAGTTAAACCATGGTTCTATTTCACAAATTCGTTCTTTATTTATTAAATAAGACCGATGGACTCTCATAATTGGACTGTTTATTAGCTTTTGTTCTAATTGACTTAAGGTAAATGTAACGATCATTTCCTCTTCATCGGTAACAAGTAATGTTTTTCCATTTTGTGCACTAATATAAACAATACAATCTACATCGATGATTTTAATTTTTTCGTTTGTTGAAATCGCGAGCTTATTTTTATGTATCGGAGAGTTAGTAAGTTTATTTCCTTGCCCTTCATTCCTCTTTCTTTCTCTTTTATTTACTAGTTTTATAATCGTTTGATTAATTCGCTCTTCTTCAAATGGTTTTAGAAGATAATCAAGTGCATTGACATTAAACGCCTGCAAAGCATATTCGTCATAAGCGGTAGCAAAAACAATTTCAGGGGCATTTCCATTTTCCTTAAGGTTTAAACGTTCGGCTAAGTTCATCCCGTTCTCTTCCCCAAGCTCAATATCTAAAAATATTACATCGATTTCAAGATTGTCAATATACTCTAAGGCAGTTTCAAGGCAATCGCATTCCCCTACTATCTCCATCTTATTACTTCTTTTTAACAGATAGCTTAGTTCATCTCTAGCCAATGGTTCATCTTCTATAATTAATGCTTTAATCATCTGCTCCCCTCCAGATTGCTGGCTCGTTAAATGGTATTTTGATCATTACCTTTGTTCCTCTATTCCACTCACTTTCAATGTTGAACATCCCTTTTTCTCCATAAATTTTTTTCATTCTCTCTTGTATATTCCAAAGCGCGGTTCCTGTGCCAGTGCTAGATGTTATTGTTTTTTGCCCAATCATATAAAGCGTATCCTCACACATCCCTTTACCATCATCTTCTGCAATCAGCACCATTCTATCCTTTTCTTTATGAGCAGATATCGTAATATTTCCAACATTTCCTTTTGAAAAAGCGTGGCGTATCGAATTTTCAACTAAAGGCTGAAGGGTAAAAGGGGGAATTAGTACCTTCTTTAATTCAGGATCAACTGACTCTTTCAAGATGAACTTATCTGGAAACCGTGCTTCTTCTAATGCTAAAAAAGCATGCACATGTTCTAATTCCTGTGTTAAGGGAATTAACATATTTTTGGAACCTTGTATATTACTGCGAAAATAAATACTCAATTTTCGAATCATTTCCCGAGCTTTCTCTCCATCTGTGCGAATTAGTGCTGATATAGTATTCATGCTGTTAAAAAGAAAATGGGGATGAACCTGTGATTGCAATGCTTTAATCTCCGCATCTTTTAGTAGCCTTTGCTGAAGCTCTGCCTCTGCTAATTCCAGCTGTAAAGAAAATAATTTACTTAAGCCTTCCGCCATTGTGTATTCTACTAATTGAATGTTTTTGGGATTAGCAAAATAAAGCTTCAATGAACCAACTATTTTATTATTCGCTTTTAAGGGTAATAAAATAGCAGCATAGAGAGGGCAATCTTGATTGTTGCATTGAATTTCGTCTTTATTTTTGGCTACTAATATATTACCTTCTCTTAACACTTTTTCTGTAAGTTTTGTAGAGGTTTTATCAAGGGGAATGTGATGATCCCTTCCTAGACCCTCATGTGCTAATACAATCGATCTATTTGTAATGGATACTGCATCTGCGTTTGTTGCTTTAAGCATAATTTTAGCAACCTGTTTACTTGATTCAGGATTTAGGCCTTGCCTAAAGTACGCTAGTGTAGATTGTGCAATATTTAAAGCGATATTGGTTTGGGCTGCTTTCGTTTTTTCCTCTTCTAAAAGAATATTTTGTATGATATAAATGAAAATTAACATCCCAAATCCATTGATGACAATCATCGGAAAAGCAATGATTTTGACTAGTTCGAGTGCAAGAGCTAATGGTGATGCGAATAAAAGGATGAATGCCATTTGAATTATTTCCATCGCTATGCCGATAATAACAGCCTTGCTGGCTGAGTCTTGCTGGATAGAATACTTCCTGCCGAGGAAACCGGTAACTATCCCTGCCATGATCGTTGATAATCCACAGGCTAGCGCGGTAAATCCGCCTAGTGTTAAGCGGTGAAGACCGGCTATTAATCCCACTCCAAGACCTACTAAAGGACCTCCAATCATGCCACCAATCGCAACACCCATAATGCGCGTATTTGCAATCGCGCTTGATACATCTAGTTCATGCTGCCATGTATGTGTACTTATGCTTCCTTTTAAAATTTCTACCCCGGTATAGTTGCTAATAATCCCGAACAAGCCAAAGAAAAGAATTAAATAGAGCTTATCCTGCCATTGTGATTCCTTATGGATAATCGAACGGAAAATCTTGATTCTTGATAATAAGAAGGCAAAGATAACTAAAATACCGACTCTTTCAATCATTAGTGGAAGTAACTGTAACAATGAATGCCCCACCCTCCTATTTTACTCCCCATCATTATAGTAAATTACAAGAATTATAGAAAGCCTTTTCAAAAGTTTGTGGCTAAATGCCTATTTTGTGCTTCGATTTCATTATATGATATGATTACTTAATAGGACGTGAAAGGTTGGTTATAATGAATGGCAGGGAAAAAATATTATGTTGTATGGAATGGAAGAAAACCTGGGATTTATCGTACGTGGGCTGAATGCGAAAAACAGACAAAAGGATTTAAAGGAGCAGCTTTTAAATCTTACCAATCACTTGAGGAAGCAGAAAAAGCCTTTAATCAAGGAGGGAGTTTTGGTCAAAAAGCGGCGAAAGGCTCTTCCTCTAAAAAACAGGCTAACACTTCCTTAGAAGCAATTGATGAAAATAGCATATCTGTAGATGCAGCTTGTAGCGGTAATCCTGGGTTGATGGAATATCGTGGAGTCCATACGAAAACGGGAGAAGTTCTCTTCCACTATGGGCCAGTATTTGGAACAAATAATATTGGTGAGTTTTTAGGAATCGTACATGCGCTAAGTCTTTTGCAAAAACAAGAAAAAAATACGACCATCTACAGCGACAGTATGACCGCTCTTTCTTGGGTTCGAAATAAAAAAGCAAACACTACCTTAGTGCGAGACAAGCGAACAGAAGAATTATGGCAATTAATCGAACGTGCAGAAAAGTGGTTGAAGGAAAACAACTATTCCAATAAGATTTTAAAATGGGATACGAATAAATATGGAGAGATTAAGGCTGATTTTGGACGAAAATAACTTCACGATTATGTAAATAACAAATCTATTAATCGATAATAGAAACTATACGCATCTAGGTATATAAAGAAAAAGAACTTGGAGATTATGCTAAGCTCTTTTTCTTTTTGTGGGTAAAATTTTTCCAATTAATTTAATTGTCTATATAAATAAGTTAAGCTAAGTTAATTTAGAAGAGACTAGAAACAAATATTTAGTATTTTTTTACTAATTATTCGCATGAATCTGATAGTATAATAGAATAAGCTTTATAAATGATTGTAATACATAGGAGTGAATGTCTTTGTCAAAGAAAGTTTATTTTAACCATGATGCAGGAATTGATGATTTAGTTTCCCTTTTCCTTCTACTACAAATGGATGAAGTGGAATTAATTGGTGTCTCCGTCATTCCGGCAGATGGCTATTTAGAGCCTGGTATTAGTGCAAGTAGAAAGATTATTGATCGATTTGGTAATGGAGCAATTGAAGTTGCTAGATCCAATTCTCGTGGAGTGAATCCTTTTCCAAAAGAATGGAGAATGCATACTTTTTATGTAGATGCACTGCCGATTTTAAATGAAAGTGGCGTAGTAACTGCACCTGAAAGCGCTCTTCCTGCACATGAACATTTAATTAAAGCTGTCAGAGAAAATCCGGATAAAACGACGCTTTTATTTACTGGCCCGTTAACAGATTTGGCAAGAGCATTAGAAATTGCCCCAGATATTCAAGAAAAAATTGAAAAATTAGTTTGGATGGGGGGAACATTCTTAGAGGTCGGCAATGTGCAAGAGCCGGAGCATGATGGAACTGCGGAATGGAATGCTTTCTGGGATCCGTGGGCAGTATCAACAGTATGGGCTAGCGATTTAACGATTGAAATGGTGGCATTAGAAAGTACAAATCAAGTGCCACTAACTCTTTCCGTACGAAATAATTGGGCATCATTAAGAAGATTTTCAGGCGTCGATTTCATTGGGCAATGTTATGCTGCTTGTCCCCCTCTTGTGCATGTGGAGACAAACTCTACCTATTATTTATGGGATGTTTTAACCACTGCAACGATTGGAAAAAAAGAATTGGTTAAAATGAAAGAAGTGAAATCCATTGCTTTAACAGAAGCTCCTTCCCAAGGTAGAACCTTACTAAGTGAAGAAGGTCGTCCTGTTTCTGTTGTATATGATGCAAATCGGGATGCGTTTTTCGAATACATTACAGGTTTAGCAAAGCTTGCGAAAAACGATTAATGAAAAAGGACCAATTTCCCTTCCATTATGTTAATAGGAGGGAAATTGGTCTTTTCTATATAACCATATCTACCTCAATGGCTGTATAGGTGTTTCTTCCTTTTTCTTTTGATTCATATAGTCCTTCATCCGCTTTTAAAACTAATAAGGAAGGAGAAAGTTCTTCTTTGGGAATGATTGTTGCAATTCCAATACTTGCAGTAAGGTATGGACCAACTTTCGAGAAGTTATGCTCTATTTGCTTTGCAGCGAGTTTGCTCTTTCATTCATTTGCTACTTTGACTGCTTGAGAAGAGTCTTTATTTATAATTAGTTGAGTACTTTAACTCCTTGTTGTTGCTTTAAAATAAAGTTTAATCAAAAATACCTCCCAAGCCAGCGTTTTACGATAAATAAAAGAATCAATTTTGAAAAAAGATTGATCAAAATTGATTCTTATCCAACAGATTTAAGTTTCGGTTTTATAAAAAAGTTTGATCATTCTATGTATTTCTCCACAATCACGCCCTTTTCTAGAACAATTATATAACCTAAAATTCTTCATTTTTAATTTTGCTCTTGGAGATCCCCCAAAAAAAGAGTCCATAGAATAGACTCTTAAAATCGAGAATTAATTTTCCTGTAACTCTTTCACTTTTCTGTAAAATCATATCTTTTTGTCTCCTGTCGGAGTCAATGATTCTCATTATGAGAATCAAAAAGCATTAGATATGCAAAAAACTCAGATGTTTCTTGATTAACATGAGGTGTGTCGATTCCACGTTCAATAATCATATCAACTTTTAGTTCTTCGCAATTGGAGGTTATTGCATTTAACTGGGATTCAATAATGACAAGTATTCTTTCATTATCAGATGTAATCCCCATATGATTGTAGTAATGATCACTTTTTTCATTTCTTACTACTTCATACGAAATGAAATTTAAGTTATCCAAGTTAGATTTTATAGGGTCGTTTTTGTGTACATTAATATAGTTAAGCATTGTCATTTTTAAGAAAATAGCTTCGGATTCTGATAATTCTGTTTCGACAATATCTAATTTTTTTTGAAATGCGGAGATAACGTCATTAACTGATTGTTACGGTCGAATCTCATGGGAATATTGCTGCTTCAAATATGCTTTGTACTCAACATGGTCCACGTAATCACCTCATTAATATAAGAAATGAAAGATGCTCTAGAGAACATTTCGATTCTATTTCAAAATTATCATTAAATTTATACAAGCCATTATTACTCCTGCCATATATAGACGGAAGAAAAACAACTTTTTATTCGAGGTGTGCTGGATTCCTATAAAGACACAATAAATATTGGTATAGATATTCTCCCTATCCACCTTAAGTATTCAGGAGTGTTCGGAAAAAATTCTCCATAATGATCTATTATCATAGCTATTAAGGCTATGATTTTCAATATAGTCGTAGACATCCGTAAACATCCTTTTATAATGCTATTGTACAAATCCACTAAAGCTACTTGGTGCGTCAAATTCTAAAAAGTATTTATCGTTTGCTACTACAGGGTATAAAAAAGCAACTAATGTATTACCTGATTTCACAGTCCAAGAATTTACATTGCCCCATTTGTTGTACCTTACTAATTGCACCTTTAATGTACTACTATGGTGGTTTTTCACTTCAATTCTATATTCCTAATCAGGCTTTATAAGATTAATAGTTATTCCTATATTTTGAATGATAATATAATATACAGATAGAGTATAATATGAGGTAAAATATGTCAATTATCATTATTAATATTCTGAATAAAATGTCAATTAATACTCATATCCCTGTGTGATATTCTTCAAACTATAGTATAAATATGGCACTTATCTAAATAATTGGAAGGGAGAAATGAAATACTTAGAGATAGACTTTCCTCTTAAAGTCAAATAGGAAAAAGACGATATTTCTAATCCTTTTTACAAAAAGAATCAAAAATATCGTCTAGAGTGACAAATCAATATTCTGCCAATGTCTCAATAATACGATCTTCTATTTCTTTTCCTTTTTCTTCATCCACGAGATGATTTAGTAAGATGGAAAAGATGTATTTTTTTCCGTTTGTACTTTCCATATATCCAGATATTGTGCTGACAGAGGTGAGGGTTCCTGTTTTTGCTATAACCTTCCCTTTGGTGTTTTCTCCGTTTAATCTATTTCTAAGCGTACCTCCTACCAATCGTTCCTCCATACCTGAAACAGGTAATGCTTGACTGAATGTTGCAAACCAAGGTTCTGCTTGAACTTCGTATAAAAATAGACTCAAATCATTAGCCGAAATATAGTCTATAGGAGATATACCAGATCCATCGCGAATAAGCATCTTGTTTGGGTCCAGTTGAAAAGCAATTAATTCCTCTTTTAAAACCGCTAATCCTTTTTCAAAATTTCCTTCTCCTTTCTTAACAACCCCCATTTCTTTGATTAATGTTTCTGCAATCGTATTATTACTCAATTTCATAAAAGGAATGAGTAATTCAGAGAGAGGAATCGAAGCATGCGTGGTAATAAGGGAGGCTATTTGTGGAGTTTTTCCTTTTTGGACTGCCCCATTCCATTGTATTCCTTCTTTCTTTAATGCTTGCTGGAATACGTCTAATGTATACTTCGTAGGATTATCTACTGAAACCCACTCTTTTTTTAGAGAAGTAGTAATAGGTAGTCTCCCAGTAACAGTGACCACTTTACTATTATGTTTTCTCTCCACTTTCAAGCTAGTCTCAGACTCTTTATCCCCTGTTTTCACCATATTTTTTATTTTTATTTCCGATGTTCTAGGAATACTGTTGATTACGACAGGCTCGCCAATATTTTTTCCAGGCTTTATTTCCAGTAATACGGTCCCAGCGTCATATTCTTTATTTGGTGATAAGGTTAAAGCAGAAATCGGCGCTCCATAATAGGTTGATGCATCACTCCATGCTAAATCAACGGAATATGGCGTGTCATCATACCAAGAATCATCACCAATGATGTTACCATCAATGTAACGGATTCCTTTTTGCTTCAGTTCTTTTGCCATTTTTTCTAAATCAGTTGCTAGTAGACTCGTATCTCCATTCCCCTTTATGTACAAATTTCCTTTCAAATGCCCATTTACCACTCTACCATCTCCATAGATTTCCGTAATAAATTGATAGTCCTCCCCCAATACTTTTAAGGCAACGGCGGATGTCAATAACTTCATATTGGAGGCTGGTGTTAATCGTAAATCACTCATATGTTCATAAAGGATGTTGCCAGATTCTTGATCGCGTATGCTAATTCCTGCAAGACTTCCTTTCAGATCAGGTTCTGATTGTAAGAGAGATTCAAGTGCAGTGGATATCGTTGCTTTTTTATGTGTTTCTGCTGCTAAAGCCATTGGAGAAAAAGCATTTGGTGTGCTGCCAGATAGGAAAATGGAGAATATCAAAATTTGTAATATTCCCTTTTTCAAAAAAGCCATTTTCTCACTCCTTATTATATGATGCTTTCCACCATGGATAAGTTGGGTGTTAAGTGGACTAAAGGAATAGTCTGTCCAGTTTTTTGAAAATTACTCCTAATATATGCGGAAAAATAGTTAAAACTGACATCCTGGACAATAAAAACTTTTTTTAGAAGAGATTTTAATTTTCTTTATTTTATTCTGGCAGCGTGGACATGCTTCTCCTTCTCTATCATATACTTTGCAAATATCATTGTAGCTCCCTGTTTTAGTATCACCTAAATAGAGTGGATGTTCCATATATCCCCCTATATTGGTTGCTAGTGTCAGTGTGTTCTTTATGGAGCGAAAAAGATTTTTCATTTCAGGCTCCTTTAAGTCTTCTAGTTTTCTTGTTGGCAAAAGCTGTGCCTCATAACAAATTTCATCTGAATAACAATTGCCAATCCCAGCAATAAAATGTTGATCAACTAATTTAAGCTTTAAATTTCCTCTCTTCGTGTTTATAGTTCTTATAAAGAGCTCCTCCGTAAATGTAGAATTAAATGGCTCAGGTCCAAGCTCTTTCAGTTTTTCTTTACATTCTTCTAGGGTAAGCAAATGAAGATACCCTAAGCGTAATCCGATAAAATATAGATGTTTTTCTCCAAATGAAAATTGGATTTGAATCGTTCGTTTGGGCTTCTCTTCTTCTTTTCCGTAAAACATCCATCCACCAAGCATTAAATGAAGCAACAAGATTTTTTGATTGGATAAATGAAAAAGTAAATGTTTTGCACGTCTTTCGATTCGAATGATGGATGCATTTTGCATTTGATTTAAGAAGGCAGGAATCGGAATATTTATTGATTTTTCACGATTTATGGCAATAGCAGTAATCGGGCGGTTGACAATCAATTCACTTAATAGGATTTTGTAGTTTTCCATTTCTGGTAATTCAGGCATAGTATCCTCTCCTTTATCGCTTCCTCTTTATTTTTTCCAGATGAATGGAAACTATTATAAAAAAAGCCATAGTCAAGAATTGCAGATTTACAACGTTAAGGGAATTCTCATATTAAAGCCCAATTTCTCAACATTTATATTTGAGAAATTGGGCTTTTGTAATCGTCAGTTAACTTTGAACACTTTTTGTTGCATTGAAGTTAACACTTTGCTGGAAATTAGAACTTGTACATTGTTACTTTACATGCAGCCTCTGCGGATAAGTTGATGAGCCATGAAGCCAGATGCACCAAGATATCTGTCTCAGCCAAATTAGGCTATCCTGCCTTCCTTTCTAAATAAAGTGCTCGTCATTACTGGAAAATAGTGTTCAGTCTTATTCAGCATTTTTGGTAAGAAAGTGTTCATTTCTACTTGGTGGTTACAGATTTTTTTCGTTGCTCCGTTAAAGCCTGGTCTTAATTATTCAATTTCCTAAAATCCTCACTATAATTGGGTGGAGTAGAAATAAAATTATGTCCTTCGCTTAACATTTTTAATCACTACTTTACAATGGGGAATACTTGACATGCTGACCATACTGTAACTTAAATCCTGATCGGCTACTTCATAATCCACTCGATCCACAAGAATTAAGACGCACTTTCATAACTTCAATCGTTACCCATTCTCCTCTACTTTCAATAGGTCCATTTAATGATTGGCTGCCATCAGCATCTTCACCCTTTATTTTTATATGCTTCTATAATATAAAGAGCATCTATCAGAGTTGGAGGCAGAGATAGTTGCTCTTTGTATTGAAGAATATAAGATTATCAATCTAATCTATCCCTGGTATCGGTGAAAAATCGCTGAAACGATTATTTCAGAAATTGGAGAGATAGATTGGTTTAACCAATCAAAAATTTGTCCCATTAGCTGGAGTGGATCCTGAGGTGTTTGAATCCGGTAAATTTTAATCTACTATGGTTCGTATTACAAAACGTGGATCAAGTAGGTTGCAGCCCTCCTTATATATGGCTGTATTCGTTATTGTCGTAAACAGAAAACAACTGATGAAATTATCCCTAGAAACAAAAAATTAAGAGCGTTATTCACCAGCAAATCAAAGACCAAATAAAAGATGCTATTTTCAAAGGAGAGATTGGTGAGGGTGATCCTCTCCCATCTATTCGAAATTTTGCCCATGACTTGAAGGTAAGTGTTCTTACTATTCGTCGCGTTTACGATGAATTAGAAGAAGAAAGGTTTATTACAAGTCAAGTGGGAATTGGTACTTTTGTCTCTACCGGCAATCTTGAGCTGATTCGAGACTCTAAACGTCATCTTGTTGAGCAAGTAATGCTTGAGTTAATTCAAACCGCAAAGACATTGAGAATTACTAAAGAAGAGTTAAATGAAATGATGAATATTCTATATGAGGAGGATGGACAGTGAGTAGCATTTTAGAAGTAACAGGGCTAAATAAATCTTATGGAGATTTTTCTCTTTCTGATGTTAGTTTTACTTTAGAGGAGGATTGCATTACAGGGTTTATTGGTATCAATGGAGCAGGGAAAACAACTACAATACGGACAATACTTGGACTTGTAACAAGAGCATCAGGTACTATTAAATTCTTTGGAAAGGATATGAACAAATATGAACAGGAATTAAAGGATCGTATTGGGATTGTTTTGGATGATGGAGGCTTTTATGATGAATTGTCAATGGCAGAAATGACAAGCATTATATCCCCTGCATATTCAAGATGGAGTGAACAAGATTACAAAACCTTTATGGAACGCTTTTCCTTAAACCCACGCCAAAAGATTGCCACCTTATCAAAGGGGATGCGTATGAAATATTCATTGACTTTAGCACTTTCCCATCAGGCGGACTTACTGATAATGGATGAACCTACAAGTGGATTAGACCCCTTAATCCGAAGTCAGCTTATGGAAATCTTGAAAGATTATATGAAACAAGGAGGTAAAGGGGTTTTCTTTTCGACGCATATCACTTCTGATTTAGATAAAGTTGCAGATATGTTAATTCTCATCAACAATGGTAGGATTTTATTTGAAGAAGAAAAGGATATTCTGATTGACACTCACCGTTTGGTAAAAGGCGATATAAAGGATTTGACTGATGAAACCAGAAACTTGTTCTTGAATATTCAAGAAACAGAATTTGGTTTTTCGGGTATAACCAATCAATTGTCGAAGGTTCAAACAAACATGCACGACATTCTGATTGAAAGAGCTACAATTGAAGATATTATGCTTGGATACATAGAAAAGGAGACAAAAAATAATGTTATTACATCTCGTTAAAAAGGATATTCTCCTTGTCAAGAAATACTTACTATTTATGTTGCTTGTAGTAATTGCTTTCCCACTATTTATTATGGCTCGCAATCCTGAATTTTTAGGTTTTAACACCTTTCTAATTTCAGTGATTTTTACAGAATTTATGCTCTATCAGTATGTATCGATTGCAGAAATGAAATACCCTAAAGCTACCGCGTTACTTTGTGGTACGCCATATTCTCGCAGCATGCTCATAAAGGCAAGATATGCTTTTCTTCTTTTGATTTTTACCTACTGCTATGTAGCATATACCGTATTAGCACTGTTCGTGCCTAAAGTTGAATATCTTACCCTGTTAAGCACACTTACTGCTCTGCTGATTTCGACAATATTATTTGGCGTATATACACCCATACAGTATAAATTAGGTTATGAAAGAACAAAGTATTTCTTCTCAATTGTTATTGTAGCAACACCATTTATCTTGCCGGCACTATCAAACGTAGATATCAGACTCGATTTTATTGAACTATCTGCAATGTCTATGTTAGCTAAATGTTTGATACTGATTGTGGCTGTTATTGCTATTCTTTGTATCTCTTTGATTGTATCCATAAAGATTTATTCAAAAAAAGATTTATTATAACTGTTAAAGAAATATTATCAAAAAAGGAGGAAAGAGAGTATGCCCATTTTACCAACACCAATAGTAATACTTCTTGTATTATTTCCCTTTATATATTTTGGTTATAAGTTTTATAGAAATCATAGAAAATAGTAAACTTGAGAAATTGTTACCGTTAGGTGGGAACATATTAATTTACGAGGTGGATACCACTTTAATTTGGAGAAAATAGTATCCTTAGATTCTTTAAGAGCACTAAAGTATTCTTAACGTTGTTAAAAACAGGCTTAGCGTTGTAAACCCGTATTTAACTGAAGGTACCCATAGATTACTCTTTATGCATCACTTGTTTCTCAATTCGATAACCAAGTGCTTCTATCGCATATTGGATGCCTTGCTCCAATGTCGCAAATGTTTGAATATGTTTTATATCCACACCAGAATTAATTATTTGCATGCTTAATGAAGGATTAATACCAACGAGAACACATTCTCCTCCGATTAATTCGATTGCTTTCACTAAGCCCTGAAGTCGAA
This sequence comes from Niallia sp. Sow4_A1, assembly GCF_052116745.1. Lineage (NCBI taxonomy): Bacteria > Bacillati > Bacillota > Bacilli > Caryophanales > Bacillaceae > Niallia > Niallia sp. Sow4_A1. Next base: position 29,853 of record NZ_JBQKKM010000035.1, read on the forward strand.
AAATGATAAAGGAATCAAATTCACTAATTCCAGTTAAATCAAGCAACAGGAAGCTTGCACGGCGCTCGGAGAATTCTTTTAATCCTTTTTGCAGTAAATCTTCAAAACGCTCATCATTAAATTTACCAATTAGGGGAATTGCTATTATTCCTTGCATAACAGGCATTACTGGTGTCGAAAGATGTCTAATTAAAGTAGACAATTCTTTCGTGCGCTTCTCTACCATTTCTTCTAATTCATTTATGTAATTTGCTTCTTTTCCTCTCGCTATTTCATGGACATTATGGTGTGGTGTATTAGATGATACGAATATATTCATTTCATCATAATCCGCTCCACTTGATTGTGTTTTTGTTAACTCATACCACATATTCTCTTGAAATAGACCACTGAAAACACCTGCCCAATGACTAGGTAATAAAACAGCAGATTGGTTAGGATTCAGAGATTGAAATATCCGATGTTCCCATGTGTTTTTCAACTGCACTTTAACAGTTTTCGCTTCTTTATTAAAGGAGGTAATTGTAACATTTCCCCAGCCGGCACTGGAATAAATTTCACTGTATTTCTTGATAACTTCCTCGATTGTAAAACGATTTTGATAATAGTCATTTACTAGGAGACCCATGCGGAATCCCGTCGTTTCAAAGACAGCATTGGAAGCATCCGGTCCGGAGATTTCCATAATCGTACTTAAAAAAATTTTAAATGCATTATCCCAAAACAAGAGTGCTGGCGCTCCATCAAAATGGAAAACACCATCCTTCTTATTCCATGAAAATTCACTAGAATTAATCTGAACTATTTGATTCGCTTCTTCTGACATTTCTCTCCCTCACTTATAAAAACGATTATATTTCTATTTTTTCTACACCTTAAGCAGTTAAACTTCCTTGTAATGCAAATAAAAATGCATATGCTAGTTTTAATGCTTCGCCAATTTCCATGTTTTTGTGAAAACTGTTGACTTTTTCTAAAGAGAAATTAACATCCCATATGCCGTCATTTCCATTAAACATTAGTTGGTAATTAGTCTCATCTCCGCTTAAATGCTCTTCCATAAATGAACGGATTTCTTTTTCCTTCTTTTTTGGAGCTTTTAACCCACATAATACTTCATAAGTTTTAAAGACGGAATCTACTTCTAATGACAGAGAATCAACTCCAATAACCTCGAATGCCTTTGTTTCCACATAGAGATATACATCTATATTTTTTTCAAAGTATTGAACTTCTTCCTTTAAGAAAATGGCATCGATATTTTCTTGTACGACTTCGTCCGTTTCTTTATTCGCAAGCTCCATATATAGATCTGAAAAACGCTCTGCGGTGGTTCCTACAACTATATTGTCCTCTGTAAGTAGTTCTTCTTTTCTAACATAATTCAATTCTTCTTCAAAAAGAACAACTTTTCCTTCTTTTTGTGCTTTTTCTAGATGATTTTTCATTTCCGCTTTTAACAATGGAATGAGCTCCTTTCGATGTTATATTCCTATTTTGGCTAACAAATTTATCTTTTTCCTGCTCGCTTCTTTGGTTTTGTCCGTTTTTTAGCAGGTGATTGGAATGTACTTGAGTTCTTATTGCTCTCTGAAAAACGTTTTCGTTTGTTATCATTACTTTGTCTATCAGATCTAGATGGACGAGATGTCTCTCTATTATTTTTAGGAGAACCTTGCTTTTTGTCCTTTTTTACTTGAGGTTTCGTTTCCAGCTCTTTTTTATTTTTGTCTGTCTTTTTAGGCTGTTGTATTTTTTCTATTTTAATAGCCAATTGTTCCTCAATAGTGTCTAATAGGTCTCTATCATCAGAGGAATAAAAGGTAACTGCATACCCTTCTGTTCCTGCTCTACCCGTTCTGCCGATTCGATGCACATAGCTCTCCGCATCCTGTGGAATATCATAATTATAAACATGTGTAATACCATCAATATCCAATCCTCTTGCCGCAACATCTGTAGCAATTAATAATTGGAATTTTCCATCTCGAAAAGCTTTCATAACTTGCTCTCTTTTTGTTTGCGACAAATCTCCATGTAATTGGCCACAGCTAAATTTATTTGCGAGCAATACTTCATATAATTTGGTCACACGACGCTTTGTTCTGCAAAAAATTACGGCCATATAGGGATTCGCTTCCTTAACTAAGGTCATTAACGTTCCTTGTTTTGCACGATCAGTTGTATGTATGCTTACTTGCTTAACCGTCTTTGCAGGCCCTTGTTTTGCTTCTACTGTAAAATATTCGGCATTTTTCGTATATTTTTTCGCAAGCTTTTCTACTTCCTTTGAAATAGTTGCAGAAAATAACATCGTTTGTCTCGACTTAGGTATATGTCTCATGATATAGCTAATCTCATCTAAAAATCCAATGTGAAGCATTTGATCTGCTTCATCTAATACAAAATAAGAGATTTTACTTAAATCAACCGTACCGCGTTTGATATGATCAATTAATCTGCCTGGTGTAGCGACTACTATTGATACATCTTTTTGTAAGACTTTCAATTGCTTGTCCACATCCTGCCCGCCGTATACAGCTAGCACCTTTATTGCCTCTTGTTTCATTTTCATGATTTCATCGGTTATTTGAATGGCTAGCTCTCTTGTGGGTGTTAAGATTAGTGTTTGAATGTGTTTTGCATCAGTATCCAATTTTTCTAATATCGGCAATACAAAAGCAAATGTTTTGCCTGTCCCCGTTTGTGCTTGGGCAATTAAATCTCCTCCTTTTAGGAGTGGTGGAATGACCTTTGCTTGAATGGGGGTTGGCTGTTTTATTCCTTGTTTTTTAAGTTTTTCGATGGTTGATGAAGACAATCCGAGATCTGTAAATGATTGCATTGTTTCTACCTACTTTCCTTGCGCTAATATAGCGATTCCCATTTATATATTTTGGCTTTTTCTGAAGAAATTATCAAGCGACCATAAATAAAGGCTACAGGTAGATTTGAACATGCAAACTCTACTTGTAGCCTGACATATGCTTATATTAATAACGATTTAATTCTTTTATAATTTCCTCTAACGCATTTTTGCTTTTGTTCTGTTGCATTTTTTCAATCATTAACGCCCTGTTGCGTTGAATTTCTTTAAGGGTATGAAGGAAATGGTCTTTCGTTAACGACTCTTCTTCTATCATATAGGAGTAACCATTTTCCGTAAAGACTTTTCCATTTAATATTTGATCGCCTCTACTTTGCTGTTTCGTTAACGGAATAATGACCATGGGTATCCGTAATGCTAGAAATTCAAAGATAGAATTCGATCCGCCTCTTGTAATGACTACCTCCGTCGCTGCTAAGATATCAGCTAATTCCTCATACACATACTCAAATTGCTTATAACCTTTTATCCCTTCATGCTCTTCTGAAAGATTGCCTTTGCCACATAGATGGACGATTTGATAGGTTTGCAATAGAGTATCTAAATTATTACGAACGACTTCATTTATTTTTTTTGCACCGAGGCTCCCGCCCATAACGGTAAGAATCGGTTTTTGACTAGTAAAGCCTAGAAATAGCTTCCCTTTCGCTTGTGAACCAGAGAGTATTTCTTTTCGAATCGGAGAACCTATCGCTTTACTTTTTTCTGTAGGAAGATATTGCAATGTTTCTTCAAAAGAGGTGAAGATTTTCGATGCAAATCGCACAGATAATTTATTGGCTAATCCTGGTGTTAAATCACTTTCATGAAGAATGACAGGTATCTTTAATTGACGGGCTGCAATGACAACAGGTACGGAAACAAATCCACCCTTTGAAAATACGACATTTGGTTTGATTTTTTTCAGTACTTTTCTTGCATCATAACAGCCTTTTAATACTTTAAAAATGTCTTTGACATTTTCTTTTGATAGATATCTTCGAAGCTTCCCACTTGAAATCGAGTGATAAGGAATATCAATCTTTTCAATTAAATCTTTTTCGATTCCTGCTTTGCTGCCGATATAGGAAATATCCCAATCTTGTTTATTTAACTCATTAATGATGGCAATATTAGGGGTAACATGTCCAGCTGATCCCCCACCAGTAAACACAATTTTTTTCAAAATGTATCAGACTCCTATTCTTTTTATCCATTTTCGCAGCGAAAAAGCCAGATGTTACCATAAGGAATCTGGCTTTTCATTAATCTAGTATATGACGATTACACTAATTTCAGAATCTCTTCAATTGCATATGCTACGCCACTCTCGTTGTTGCTCTTTGTAATATCGCTTGCTCTTTTTTTTATCTCTTCTGGAGCATTTTCCATCGCAAAAGATCTTGTAGATACTTCAAATTGGGTTACGTCATTACCGCCATCCCCAAAGGAATAAACTTCATCAAAGGAAAGATTTCGCAAGTTTTCATATCGTCTAATCGCTTTTCCCTTTTGTGCTTCACTTGACGTGATTTCACAGTTATTTGGAAAAGAAGATGAGAAAGAAATTGTATCATGTTTTTTTAAAGCCTCTTTCACTTTATCAATTTTATCCAATTGTGTTTCATCAACAACTGCGATTAATTTATAGATTTTAACATCTTTTAATTGAAGAATCGCTTCATAATCTTGTTGATCGAAAAGTGCTTGAATCTCATCCCAAGCTTTCCCTCGAAGCATTGGCAAAGTCCCTGGAAATCCACCTTGATTCGTATAGACAAGCACCCCAACCTCTAGGCTTTGTAATGCTTTGAGCAAGGTTTGATATAACTCAAGCGAAATTTGTGTTTCATAGAGCAGGTTTCCTGTTTCATCATACATCATACTGCCATTTAGGCAAAAAATCGGAAGCTCTAATTCTTTAACGCCATCTACTTTAATAACATCTGCGTATTGGCGTCCTGTATTTAAAATCACATCAATATGATGCTCCTTTAATTTTTGGATAACGTTTCGATTTGCTTCTGAAATTTGATGATGGTCATCTAATAAAGTACCATCTAAATCAATGGATACACATTTCATTTTTCTTTTCCCCCTAGCAATTCCAACAATGATACTTTCTTTATTTTAGCATATATTTTCCCTTTCTTTGTGATTATTTACTGCTTGTATCTAAAGGTTCTAATATAGCTTCTATGTCTGCACGTTTAGTCTCTAAAAATGGTGGGAGTGCAAGTGATTCTCCCAAATGTTCTAGAGCTTCATCTGTAGCGAATCCAGGTCCATCTGTAGCAATCTCAAATAAGATTCCGTTCGGTTCTCTAAAATAAAGGGATTTAAAATAGTATCGATCAACGAAGCCTGAATTTTGGAACCGTGCTTCATTTATTTTTTCAATCCAAGTGTGTAGTTCATCCTCATTATCAGCACGAAAGGCTACATGATGTACGCCCCCTCTTCCTAGTCGCTGTACTTTTAAATCGGTTCGTTCCTCTAGATGGATTTCCGCGTCAGAACCTCCCTCACCTGTCTCATATACTTGTATAGATGGCTGATTTTCGAAAGTGGATGGATAGGTATCTTTTAAGCGAAAGCCAAGTAAATCGGTTAATACACGAACAGTAGCCTCTGAACGACGTACCGTTAATTGAACTGGCCCAAGACCTGTGATTGCAAATTCAGTTGGAACTGAGCTTTTATCCCATGGACTGCCTGCTTTAACGAAGGGATCATGCTCATCTGACACAAGGAAAAATCGTTGTGTCTCAAAGTCTCTAAATTCCAATGTCAGCCGTCCAGCTCTTTCTGTTATATCTCCATGGTTGACACCAAAATCATCCAGACGTTTTACCCAGTAATCTAACGCTTTATCACTTGGCACTCGCAAAGAGGTTGCTGAAATGCTGCTTACCCCTTCTCTGTTAGGAGCCATATGGGGAATTTCAAAAAACGTGAGCTCTGTTCCAGGATTTCCTTGTTCGTCTCCATAAAATAGATGATAGACAGAAGGATTATCTTGATTGACTGTTTTCTTTATTAAACGTAATCCTAGTACCTTTGTGTAAAAGGCATAATTTTCTTTCGCTTTCGCTGTCATAGCAGAAACATGATGAATTCCTTTTAAATTCATAGAAGTCCCTCCTTCAAAATATGTATAGATGATATATAAATCCAATACTTAAGCATTTGTAACCAAGAAATAGTTTTCGATATAGGAAATTTACTCAAAGCGAAAAAAGGCATCTGCTTTTCATTCTAAGAATTTTTTTCTTCTTTAGAATGTTAGCGAAAATGATGCCCTTTCATTATATTATATTTGTATATCAAGTTGCACGGGACAATGATCGCTTCCCAATACATCACAATGGATATTTACATCAGTGATATTGTCTATTAATTGATTGGAGACGATAAAATAGTCAATTCTCCACCCAATATTTTTTTCTCTTACCTTTGCCATATAGCTCCACCATGTGTACACATCTGTTCGTTCAGGGTATAAATATCTAAAACTATCTACAAAACCTAATTGTAGTAAGCTAGTCATTTCCCCTCTTTCCTCTGTTGTAAAGCCGGAATTCCCAATATTAGGCTTCGGGTTTTTTAAGTCGATTTCTTGGTGAGCTACATTTAAATCGCCACAATAAATCACCGGCTTCATTGCTTCTAGTGATGTAATATATTGCTTTAGTTGTTTTTCCCATTCTACTCGATAGGATAATCTGCTTAAATCTCGCTTTGAATTTGGTGTATATACATTCAATAGGAAAAAGTTTTCGAACTCTAAAGTAATAGCTCTCCCCTCTAATTCTTCAAAGTCTTCTCCAATGCCATATTGGACAGAAAGAGGCTTTTCTTTAGTAAAAACAGCTGTTCCTGAATAGCCCTTTCTTTCAGCATAATTCCAAAATTGATGGTAGCCTTCTAATTCTAATTTTATTTGTCCTTCTTGCAGCTTTGTTTCTTGAAGACAAAAGATATCTGCATCTATTTGCTGAAAAAAATCCAAAAAGCCTTTTTTAACACAGGCTCTAATTCCATTAACATTCCAAGTTACTAATTTCATAAAAATACTCCTAACTATATCAATCTTCTAATTAATAAGAGTATCATGAAATGGGTGTTCGTTAAAGGATTATATCTTGGAAGAAAAGGCTGTTAAATTTACGAGCTTATCTCTAAATAATTTAAATAAGTAGGAATGTCCTATGCATCTTTCCCTACCCAATACCTAATAGTGGAACTACTCTATTTTCTTCATAACAATTCAAACTTCTAACCATAAAGGGAGATTAGCGCTTAGTTATTTAATTGATTGTATTCTGGATAGTGTAACAATAATGTTTCGTTAGCTAATTCCATCTGTTTACAATATGCTGCGTAAGAATTACTTAATTTTTTCATTGCGGGAATAAATACTTCATAATAACCACTAGCTTTATTAAACTCCTTAAATATATGATGAATTTTATAAATGGGAGAATTCTTGTATTGCTCGGATTTTTTGTACTCCAAGTATCGCTCAATTGCTTCCTTGTTTTCTGTTAAAAATATAGTAGGATTTTCAAAAGATTGTTTTGTTATTTCCAACAATTCATGAATATTATCTGTTTTTACATCTTTTGTACTTTCTAATAAGAACAATTTTAAGTCCTTTGTTAATGGTAATGTAGGCACATTATCTAAAAACGATATTATTTCTTCATACGCCGACTGCTGCACAGAAGTTGTGATAGGCTCGTTCAAAAAACGTGCAAAATGCATGCAAATAAATCGACCATAGTAGTCCGGAAATGCCTCCAATATCTTTTCTGTTACAGTTGCATGCTGTTCTAATGTTCTTAGTTCCTTGCTTATATCAGAATAATCTTTATCAAAGCTTAGTTGTTCCAGAAGAGATTTTTTCTCTTGATCCCTCTGTATAGCTATTTCTTTCTGTACGGATATCTTTTGTAATGTGTTATTTGTTTTATCGGCAAGGACTAACTTAATTTCTAATGTGCTAAGCCCCAGTTTTCGTAAAACATAAATTTTCCTTAAACAATTTAGATCATTTTCATTAAAATCACGGTAACCATTATCCAATATTTTAGGACATATCAATTTTTGTTCTATATAATATTCAATAGCTTTTTTAGTCAAATTTGATAATTTACTTGCTTCATTAATTAACATACTATCACCTCTCAAAATAAGCTTAATCTGACACCCAAGGGGATAGTCAATAAATATTTTTGAAATGTTCCTTGTTTCCCTACTATTCAAAGATTTTCCCAAAATTCCTTGTAGTAATTCATTCACAAGAACACTCCAATAACGACTTAAATATATCATGTTCGGATGACATTAAAAAGAAGTTACTTGTAGACAGAAAAAAGCCCTCCGTTGTTAAGGAAGGCGCATACTCGTTTATATCCAAACGTATAATCGTTAAAATGACATTTATTCATTCTTTAGTGTCAACTTTTTTTATAGTCAATTTCCTGTTTATTTACATAAATAAAGACGATGTTAGCGATTGTTAGCATCGTCTATCTAGTTCGTTTCAAAAAAATTTAATATTGTTTATGTGAATTTATTAGGGATAAAACTGCTTAAATTGTGAATATAACACGGAGACATTATTAACAAATACAAGCTCCCACAATGATTAATAAAATAAACAACACGACAACTAAAACAAAGTCATTCTTTTGATATGTTGGCCCACAATAACTGTAAGCAGGTGCTGTGTAGGTAGGGAAAGATGGAGCATTCATAAAAAAAGCAGGCGACGTGTTAGGCTGAGGTGGAACATTCGCACCTTGAGTTGGAGATGCATTTACGTTAGCATACATTTTCATTCATCCTTTCTTATAGTTAGGTTATCACTACATGATACTCTCAAAAATGAAAATGGAGCCCGTCTATAAAAAAATGGGTATGTACCCATTCATGAACATGATATTTACGGAATTGAAAAACTGAATCAGCCTTTGAACAGATATCCCAAATGTAGTAGATATTTCTGATATCTTTGAGTGGATATGGAACTGTAATTATGATGCACAACGGGTAGTTGGGGTTTGAAAGCAATACTTCTCGTTTGCCCTTTTGCTAATCTTGATAATTTGGTAAATGATGGTCTTGTCACCAAACTTGTCAGGACAGCAGAACGATTACTTCCCGGTATCCTCCTTTTATTAAGTACCTGAGTGATTTCTTGATTCGTCTTTATGGAAAAGCCATGCCCGAAAAATCTCCCATCTTCAAGCATAATAGCATTTAATCCTCTAAACCAAGGTGTTGTTAAATCAAAGTCTGGATTTTCAAAGTAAACAATGTCACCAGGTAAAAAACTACTTGAATGAAACGTAACTAGACCGAGGTCAGTATCCACATGCCAACTGTAAAGATAAAGATTTTGAAAATAAGCATTGAATAAATTTTTACCGATAGTCTGTAATGTAGCATAGTAATAAACTATGACAGAAGCAGTTGCGCATTCAAACGCATATAGCGAACTGTTCTTATAAATATCCATAATGGCATCAGATGGTTGCACATCTGATCTCAGCAAAAACCCACCAGCTATCGTTAATTGCCAATAATCAGGATTGCACCGTGCTTGCTCGAAAATTGTAAACTGAGCCTCAGTTTCATTCATTTCTTTTGCTCCATTAATGATATTTTTGCGCATTCTAATTTCGAACTGCAACTCCTCTAAAGAAGGATAAGAAAAGATGTTATGATCATCATGCATATACTGCAAGATAGCTTTTTCCATGTGCTCCAATGGCCAATTATCTTGAGGTTGAAAGGTTGTTCCTGCTATTTGTATCATTTGCTCCTCCATTCACACTTTTTTTCTTCTGGTGGGTATAAATCTAAGGTATTCTCTTTACCTCTTAAAAATGTAATGGTAATTGCATATTGAGTGGCAAATTGCAGTTTTAGATTTAAATGAAGTAAATTCTTCCATTAATTTTTGCTATATTCATTCTATTTTATTTAATGAAAAATAAATCCTAAATAAAAATAAGGTGATACTTCTTTCAAGCATCACCTAAAAAATGTTATTTAGAAACATGTAAACGAAACAATTCTTCTTGTGTCAATACCAAATATAACCCAAAATCTTCCATTCCATCTGAAGCCAGCGACAGATCTAGGACCTATTATAATAGGATAAACCCAAAATCCTTGACCATTACTTAGCCAAATAAAGGTATTACGAAACATACATAAGCTAATTGCACCTGGATCAATAGCAAACGGTGAAGCAACGGCTTGTTTAGGAGTAAATGGTGGAGGAGGAGCCGTTGGAGCTTGGGAAGGCTGAAATCCAGGTCCTGGAATACCAGGAAAAGCTGGAGCTCCTCCAAATCCAGGTCCTGGAGGAGATGGAATAAGGAAATTCAGAAATTGTCTCTCTAATTGTTGATTAGCGTTTATAGCAGGATAAACTTCATGATTAGACATTCAAACATAACCACCTTATATTTAATAAATCTCTAAAGTATTGTATGTTTTCCTGTATTTTGTGAAGCTTATTCGCTGTATTAAGGACCGCCCAATCTACAGAAAATTTTTTGCAACTACCAATATGTGTTTAGTCATATATTCCAATAAAAAAAGCTAAAAAGATGCAAAATTAAGCCATGCATGTTTTTAGCTTATTCATAAGTTCTCATCCTATATATACACTTTCACATGTTCCTGCCTTTGGTTCATAAAAACAGTGTTGTTTAAATTGCCCGGTAAAAGGTTGGTCATACCATGTTGGAGGACAAGCTCCGCTAGGATTAAAGTACCATAAAGCAAATCTTGCTGGATGTTCTCTCCAGTATTTTACATTTTGAAGTGCTAATCTTCTTTCCGATTCTCTTGCTCTTTGATAAAATACATTTCCTTTTTGTACTGCTTCAAAAGAGTAATTTCCCCCCTGTACTTGAAAAATGACTTGTTGAACGGTTCTTACATCTTTAAAATCTAAACAATTTCCTATAACACGATTTACGATTACATTTCCAACATATAGCATTCCTTGGTTTCCTTCGCCTTCAGCTTCAGCTCTCATCATTCTTGCCATTAAGTCAAGATCGGAATCTCGATAAGCTATTCTTGCCATTTTTCCACCTCCAAATTATTGTACGATAAAAAAATGAGATATATGACCTTGTGAAAGAAATTTTGAGGCTTAGTTTTTCCGCTCTTAAATAAAAAAAGAATAAGTGTTTGTTTATCCCTTTCTCTATTGTAAATGTTCAAGTAGAAGGAATGAAACTTCATTTCTACTCTCCTTTTAATACATTTTCGTAAGTATGCTGATAAAGAAGTTGACTAATTCCTTTCCTAATATCTTCTCCATACATTGGTCCTCCATGGCCAGTATATAAAATTTGTGGCTCAAGTGCATGCAGCTTTTCTATAGACGTGAAGCTAGTTTCTACGTCTGGTGTAAAGTACGCTGGTGGACCATGGATCTCTTTTTTCTGGGTTAAGACTGCAAAAAGCGATTCCTGTTTTACTGTAATAAGCGCATCCCCTGCAAGAAGCAATCGATCTTTTTCTCGAAATAAGGATATATGACCTTCTGTATGTCCTGGCGTATGAATCCATTTCCAGTCTGTTAAAAAAGGCAAGGAATCTTCCCTTGATATTGGTTTTATTTTGGAGTGAAAATCAATCCCATCTCTTGGGTAAAATGGAGAAAGAAATGACATTATTCCTTTTTCCTTTAATGGTGTTGGTTTCGGATATTTCTTCTTGCTTTCTAAATAGGGAATTTCTTTTTCATGAATATATACTGGAACATTCCACTTATTAACAAGGGTCTGTAATGCGCCAATATGATCAAAATGAGCATGGGTTAAAATGATTGCTAGTGGTTTCTTCTCGTTGAAAAGTTGTTTTGTGTTTTTTAGGATAAACGACGCTGAATAGGGTATTCCTGTATCGATAAGGACCCAATCCTCTTTCTTCGGTCCTAATCCTGCAATATAGGCTATATTAGCAATTGCTGTTCGATAACCAAATACATTTTCTGCAATTTTCATTTCATGCCTCCACTTTTTACTTTTAGTGTGACCAAATCAATAAAAGAAACACCTCTTTTATAGTAGAGTTATTCCTTAACCTGTAGTGTAAAAAGAGTACTTAAAATAAAATTATTGATAATTGATAGGAAAAGGTGTACGATACAGTTAATTAAATAGTTATGATTACACAATACGTGTAATCGCCTTCGGGGTCGGGTGAAATTCCCAACCGGCGGTGATGAGTGTTCGTAAAACTCTAAGCCCGTGACCCGTTTTATGAGATTGATTATTGGCTAATTGCAATACTTTTTATTCGAATGATATAGCTAATTTATAAAACGGTGGATTTGGTGAGAAACCAAAGCCGACAGTAAAGTCTGGATGGGAGAAGGCAAATAACAGTAAACAATATGGTATGAATTATAGAATGAAAAGATTTTTCACAATTCTTTTTCCTGTTTTTCTATGGATTTGTTTTGTTGTATTTGGTGATGCTGTATAGTGGTGTGTTTTAGTTGACGTAATATGTGCTAACTATACGAAAGCTAAGAATCGTTCTTCCTTTTTTCAAAAAGGATTTTGAATGATGTCCATTGACAGTGTTAGTTACAAACAACAATCGATAAAAGACAGCTTTTCTCTCATACAATACGTTTATTTAAGTATGTACTTGGCCCCGTATAAGTTTTTATACGGGGTTTTATGATGTTTTTTTCAGGGACTTTTAGAATTTAGTTCTATCCATTAAAAATGGTTGACCCCCATTAGCTATTTAAGAGCTTTAAAATACACGTTGTAGAAAGGAGGAAATTCCCCTTGTTTACTGGACTAGTCGAAGAATTAGGTGTTGTGAAGCATAGTAAAAAGACAGGGCATACGATTTCCATAGTGATTCAAGCAGAACAAATTATGGAGGATATGAAAATCGGTGATAGTATTGCCGTTAACGGTGTATGCTTAACGGTTACTTCCTTTGACTATAATTTATTCACAGTCGATGTTATGCCAAACACTTATAATGATACAACTCTTAGACTTCTAAGTAGTGGCACAGGCGTTAATTTAGAACGAGCGATGGCTGCTGATGGAAGGTTTGGTGGGCACTTTGTGTCTGGACATGTTGATTGTACAGGTACGATTATCTCCACACAAAAAGTGGAAAATAGCACATTGGTAGAAATTCAAATTCCAGAGAATCAAGTGCATCTAACCATGGATAAAGGGTCTATCACCGTTGACGGAACGAGTTTAACCATTTTTAAAACGACTCCTACTTCTATTTTCGTATCGCTCATCCCCCATACTTCTAAAGTCAGTATGATTGGGAATAGACGAAAAGGTGAGCTTGTTAATATTGAATTTGATCTTTTGGCCAAATATTTTTATTCCTTTATGAATAGAGACAAAGATCCAGTCGTAAAAAAAGAATCAAACCTAACTGCTTCCTTTTTAAGAGAAAATGGTTTTTAATCATGAATTTATACTATGAAAGGATGAAAACGATGTTTGATTCCATTGAAAATGCTTTAATTGATTTAAAAAAAGGTAAAGTTATCATTGTTTGTGATGATGAAGATCGAGAAAATGAAGGAGATTTCATTGGATTGGCAGATCATGTTACACCAGAAATGATCAATTTCATGGCAAAAGAGGGTCGTGGTCTTATTTGTGTTCCCATCCAACATGCTTTAGCAGATAAACTTCAACTCCCTCCGATGGTGACAAATAGTAGTGATCCGAGAAGCACTGCATTTACAATTAGTATTGACCATAGAGAGACATCAACAGGAATTAGTGCATTTGAACGTGCCCATACAATAAGCAAAATGGTTGATGCAGGCGCAATTGCTGATGATTTTACAAGACCGGGTCACATCTTTCCTCTCATCGCCAAAGATGGTGGTGTGCTAAACCGCAATGGACACACAGAAGCAGCTGTTGATTTAGCGATGCTTGCAGGAGCTAATCCAGTTGGAGTGATTGTAGAGATATTAAATGAAGACGGTACAATGGCAAGAGTGAAAAATTTAAAACTGATTGCTGATAAATTTGATTTAAAAATGATTACCATACAGGATTTAATTCGATATAGACAAAGTTTATTACAAAAGGTGGAATAGAAAATGAAACAAGTATTTGAAGGAAATTTAATTGGAACTGGCTTAAAAATAGGGATTGTTGTATCCCGTTTTAATGAATTTATTACAACTAGACTTTTATCTGGAGCCGAAGATGCATTAAATCGTCATGGCGTGAACGAGAATGAAATTTCTGTTATGTGGGTTCCTGGTGTATATGAAATACCTTTAGCTGCCAAAAAGCTAGCTGCATCTGGTAAATATGATGCCATCATTACACTTGGCACTGTTATTCGTGGCGCTACACCTCATTTTGATTATGTAAGTAATGAAGTCGCAAAGGGTGTGGCTAATGTTTCGTTAAGTACGGAAATCCCTGTTATCTTTGGTGTTCTGACTACGGAAAATATTGAGCAAGCGATCGAACGAGCAGGCACGAAAGCTGGAAATAAGGGCTGGGAAGCTGCAGTTAACGCGATTGAAATGGGTAATTTATATAGCCAGTTAACAAAAGCTTAAAAAATAAAAACCTATAAGCGAGATAATCACTCGCTTATAGGTTTTTATTTCAAATATTACAATGGGATATATGAAAGTAGCATTCCACCAACTACACCTGTAATAACAATGATCCATGATGGAAGCTTCCAATAAACTAACATCGAAAATAAAATGGCTGCAAAAGCAAAATCGCTTGCCTGTAAGACACTACTAGTCCAAATAGGGTGATAAAATGCAGAGATTAGAATGCCAACAACTGCTGCATTTACCCCCATTAAAGCACCTTGAATTTTCGTGTTCTTTCTGAAGGAGTTCCAGAATGGAAGTGTTCCAACAACTAATAAAAAGGCTGGCAGGAATATGGCGAATGTCGCAAGTAGTCCCCCTCCCCATCCATTCAGAACTGTTCCAATATATGCAGCAAATGTAAACAAAGGACCAGGAACTGCCTGTGTTGCACCGTATCCTGCAAGAAATGCTTCTTCGCTTAACCATCCACCAGGGACAAATTCACGCTCTAAAAGAGGCAAAACTACATGTCCTCCTCCGAATACAAGAGAGCCAGATCGATAAAAACTATCAAACATGGCAATCCATGGGTATGTAAATAGCTCGCGTATTACTGGTAAAAGGAAAAGAAGGGCAAAAAATAATAATAAAGAAACACTTGCTACTCTTTTTGAAATTGGAAAAGTAACTTCTTCTTGAACTTG
Source organism: Niallia sp. Sow4_A1 (assembly GCF_052116745.1). Taxonomy (NCBI): domain Bacteria; kingdom Bacillati; phylum Bacillota; class Bacilli; order Caryophanales; family Bacillaceae; genus Niallia; species Niallia sp. Sow4_A1. Next base: position 45,034 of record NZ_JBQKKM010000035.1, read on the forward strand.
CTGCATTGTTTGCTGTTTATATAGAAAATAGCCGATTAAAGCTGAAAATATAATTACCCCTACTTGGGAAAAGACACTTTGCCATAAGAGTGTAAGCACTAATGCAAAGAGTGCAATCGTCTTTCTTTTTAGGTCTGGTGTTAAATTCTTGGCCATACCAAGTATCGCATGGGCAACAATCGCAACTGCAACTATTTTAAGACCATGTATCCAACCTGCATTCTCTATATCTAAGACCTCTATTACACTAGCAAAAATCATCAAAGCAATAACAGAAGGTAATGTAAAGCCTAAAAAAGAAATGATCCCGCCGAGGAGTCCTCCCCGTAAAATTCCTATCCCTATTCCAACCTGACTGCTCGCTGGGCCAGGTAGAAATTGACAAAGAGCTACTAAATCAGCATAGCTTTTTTCGTCTAACCATTTCCTTCGTCGTACATATTCATTGTGAAAATAACCTAAATGTGCAACTGGCCCTCCAAATGAAGTGAATCCTAACTTTGTGGAAATAAGTAAAATTTCTAAAAAAGTTTTACTTTTCTTCCATTGTTTTTCTTTTTCCAATGAGATACCTCCAATAAAATTAGTAATCTTTATCATATAGGAGGATATCTTTTTAACCAAGTTAATTAATGAAAAATTTACAAAAAATTAATAAAACGTCCAATGATGAAATAGAATGTTCTCTTTTCATCATTGAACAGTTTAGTTAACATAATGTTATTATCATAAACTTTCGATTGCTTTACTCACAGCTATCGTCAATTCTTCTGCAATCTCCTCTAATTTAGGCTGCATGATATTATTCGTTACATTCGGAAAAGTTCCTGTAGAATTTATTTCTAAATAACCCGTCATTTTTGTATAATTTGCATTCTTCACCTCTACCATAAAATAGCCATTGCCTTCAAAATGCTCATTAATCCCAACTAATTCAAAAGTAACCTTTGATGGTTCTTTCCATTCTAATATCTTTACTTTCATTTCCACTTTCTTCTTAAAAAGCCCCATATCCATTTTGAATTCCCAAGTAGAAACCGTATCGTTTATGATTTGATGGTAGATGTAGCCAGGTACTAAAGGAGCCCAGTTATTCATGGAGCGAACAAAATCCCAAACCTTTTTTGCGTTAGCGTGGACGATAATTGAATGCTTTTTACTTGGCATCGAAAAACACTTCCCTTATCTTTCATTGACAGACTAATCCCTTCTCTTGATGTAAGCACATGGGATATGGCCTCACTGCAAAGAAAAGGGATTATGTTTAGATCATAGACTATTTATATATATATTCTGTCAAATGTTAGATTATGAATTAGAATGATTTTAAGTTTACATAATATTATTATGGTATCTCTACATGTATTCTGAAATCTCTAAATCCATTGCCTTTTCCTTTTGCGAATCGGAAACATGTGTGTATTTTTGGGTTGTGTTTAAATTTGTATGTCCAAGTAGCTCTTGTACAGTTCGGATATCTCGACCATCCCGCACTAAATGTGTTGCGAAGCTATGTCTTAACTTGTGACTAGATATTCCTTTTTCCTTCCATTTTAACTCTGGATATTCCTTTCCCATTTGATCGATAATCCGTTCTGTAATTTCTTGAATTCTTCTTCGAGAAATTCGCTTCCCTCGTCTTGAAATAAAGAGCGCATCCTCCTGCCCTTTCATTGGATAAATCCTATTTTCTTCTATATATAATTGTAATTCTTCCATTAGCCTTTTAGGTAACGGAATATACCGAGACTTATTTCCCTTTCCCAGTACGTGAATACCTCTTTTTTGATTAATAGAAGACAGATTTAAAGAATGGATTTCCATCACCCGAAGACCTGCAAACGCCATGAGGCCAAGAATTACTTTATTTCGTCTTTGATGCTGTTTTTGTGATACCTTTCCGACCATTTCAAAAAAGGACTTTAATTCGTTTTTTTCTAGGTAACTTGGCAGTTTTCCCTTTTGTTCTTTTGCGCTTTCCAAATCGATTGCTGGATTTTTTTGAACAAGCTCATAATCTACCAAACATTTATAAAAAGATCGAATAGCCGTTAATCTTCTATTTCTCGAACTAGAAGAATTTGCACGCTTCGTTTTTAATTCATTCATAAATAGGGTAATTTGTAATTTCTTCACCGTACTTAAATCCGTATATTCCTCCTTTTTGCGTGTAATAAATTCTAAAAAGAAATAAATATCCCGTAAATAATTTTCAATCGTAAATATACTGTAATCTTTATTATCCATTTCAGTCCGAAAAAGGGTTAGCTCTTCTTCATACCACGTAAATAATGTTTCCTTTGTAATCATATGTATATCCACCTAATTTATAAAGTAGTAATTTTAGTATACTATATTTCTTAAATAACCGCACATAAGAGATATTATGCGCGGTTATGTTGTTAAAACTCCTACGAAAGAATGAATTATCTATTTGTATGTAAATATGTAATAACCAATATCATTTTATCACTAAAATTGGGAGAATTAAGGATAATGATGAGAGGTGATTGGATGAAGCTTCTATTTGTTCTGCTTAGCCTATTAAATTTTTCGATGCTATTTATTCCTATCTTGGAATTAAATGAAATCAAATAGCTGAATCTAATCCTCTGACGAATTATTATCTATGGGAGATTTCACCTTCTTTATTCCTTATAGTTAAAATTAGCATTATCCTTTTTTCTCCTATACTTAGCTATCTACTTTTATAGTGAAAATAGGCGTTTTTAGTTTTTCATACTGTCAATTCCATTAATCTATCCTCCTTTTACATATAGTTTGGATCTCGAAAGCTATTAATTAATCATAATTATATTATGTAAACAAAATTAATTCTGTCTTTTCAATCGATTAAATATTAAAATAATCATATACAGTATATAAGGAGCTAGAATATGAGTGTACATAAAGAAATTACTAAACATGTAAAACAAGTGAATTCTCGCGTTATTCGTTATAAACAATTAGATCAACTGCGCGAATCCTTCATCGAAGAAGCGTTATTGCTTTGTAAAGCTGGGGTGACTTTTTCTGTTGGAAAAATAAATGTAGTGACGGAACAAATCAATGAGTTAGCTAGACTTGGTGTTGTTCCAACAAGAAAGAAAGTGACTAAAGAAATGGTTATTGATTTTGTTAATCGTTCTAAGTAAAAGAAAAAGCGTTAAGAGGAATTTCAACTATCTTCCAACGCTTTTTTGGTATCTTTATTCGTAATTTTCCATGAATGGATGAAATCTAAAAATGGCCTTTCCAATAACAGCATCTTTTGAAATACATCCAATTTGCCTGCTATCCATACTATTTTGCCGATTATCACCTAGTACAAATATATGATCCTTAGGCACTTTGATTTTGATATTTTCTGTTAATCTTTGATTAGGAAGCAATTGGCTCTTATTTTGCTTTAAATAGGGTTCCTCGTATTTTTGTCCATTTATATAAAGAGTGTCATCTTGGATTTCAATCGTATCATCTGGTAAGCCAATAACTCTCTTAATGTAATCTTCTTTCTCAATCGGAGAATGAAAAACTATTGTATCAAAATGCTTTATATGACCTATTTTTGAGACAATAACTCGATCTTGATTTTCATATGTAGGCTGCATAGACTGACCAACTACTTTAACAGGAGTAAATATAAAGTTCCTGCATAAAAAGACAAAAACTAATGCACATACTAGAGCGATAATCCATGATTTTAGCTCTTTCTTAAATTCAGTATTATTTATATTAGCTCCTCCTTCCTAGTTGTCTTCCTTTCACTAATTTATACATGAGAATGTCGTCTACGTATTCATTTTCGGCAATTTTAAATTCATTTAGCTTACGACCTTCTTCTACAAAACCCATCCTTTTGTACAACGAAATTGCTTGATAGTTTGTTGAGAAAACGCCTAAATTTACTTTTTCGATAACAGGGTTTCTTTCTGCCCATTGGAGTAGTACCTCTAATAGTTTTTTCCCTATCCCTTTATTTCTATATTCATTGGTTATCATGATACTAAATGATCCCGTATGATGCAATCTCTTTCTTTCTGGAGATTGAAACACAAGAAATCCAATCAATTCACCGTCTATTTCTGCAACTAATAATGTTTCTCTTTCGTTACGTAAAATATTATTGATCCAATGCTGCTGTTCTTCTAAGGTATGATTAAACTCTTCGGCTAAAGTTATTAAGTAATCTCCTTCAGCGATAACGGTACGCTGTATTTTTAATATTGCTTCTGCGTCTATCCATTCACCATGTCGAATGAGGTATTCTTTTTCTGTTACAATTATCCCCATTTTATCCCTCCGAATTCATGGGAACCCATTATATTTTTATACTCTAGTAATAGTGCCTAATATTATTTTTGAATTTCTACTGGAATATTTATCCAAGCTAGTTATTACTATCATTATATCATAAAATCTAGTCGCCCTATTCCTGAGGCTTTCTTTTTTTTCTATAAAAAATCCAAATAATTAGTACGATCAAAATTGGGATGATAATTGGTGACAAACCAATAGTAAATACGGCTACACCAGATAAAAACGAAATAATCCCGTTAATCGTAGTAACAAATTGACTTTTTGCTTTTTGCCATGTATTTAGTGATTCCTTATTTTTAATAGCATCAACCTTTACTAACTCCTCTTCCAATTGGATAGTAACAGTTGAATAGTCCACATTATTTTGCAAATAGTTCATTCTACCTAAAATTTGTTCCTTTTCTTCTTGTACGGTTGCTAGGTCATTTGAAATTTTTAGAAGATCTTCGGTTTTTTCGGCTTGATCCATTAAGGTTAATAGTCGTTTTTCCACTGCCTCTTTTGCCTTTAATCTAGACTCGAGATCAACATATTCTTCTGTAACATCATTTCCTGTCACGTTCTTCTCTTTAATCTTTATGCTGTGCTTTTCTACTTCCTTTATATAGGATTGGAAATGAGACTGTGGAATTTTCACAGTAATCGAGCCATTTATATACTCGGTCCCGCTATCGTAAATAGATGACCCGACAACATAACCGCCAAGCTCGGTTGCTTTACTTTGAATCGTTGCTTCTACTTGATGGTAATCCTTCACTTGTAGGGAAAGGTTTGCATTGTAAATAACCATTCGATCATCTTCTGCATTTTTTGTAATGTCACTATCCTTGTTCTCATTACTTGTTTGCGCTAATTGTTCCTCTTTCACTTTACTAGAGTCTAAAGTAGCGATCTCATTTTCAGAACTATCTTCAGATATTGCACTTTTTTGTTCAGAATTTTCGTTGCTGCAAGCTGTTAACAAGAATAAAATCAATAAAAATACATGAGTGATAACACGATAATTCTTCATTTATATTTCCTCCTACGTTCAGTTAATCTTTTAGACGGATTTTAAGTGAATTAGTTTCAAATTTATTACATTTTGATTACAAAAAATTGCGAAAGGTCTATCTTAATAATGACCTAGGTTCCTAAGGAAATTGGCTTTGCTAAATGATTAATTTAATAAATATAGGGATAATCATTTACACCAATTCTCTATGCTCTGTATATGATAATACAAGTTTACTTTCAGTGATAATTCCATTTGCTGAACATACAATGGTATAAAAATGAGTTGGAAATTACGCTTATATGGAGGGATATTAGTGGAGTTAGACAGGCATATGGAACTTACCTTTCAAAACCTACAAGAAAAGAAAATGACGTTTGAAATCGTATTTCAACGGATTCTTTCCTTTATGTCTCGAAATCCTGCTGGAAATTATCAATTAATGATTGGCACAGATTCACAAGTGCATGCAAAGCATACTACTTTTATTACGGGTATTGTTATAATGAATAAAGGAAAGGGAGCATGGGCTTGCATTAGAAAAGTAGTTTTGCCCAGGAAGGTTTTACGATTGCATGAGAAGATTTCCTATGAGACAACGCTAACAGAAGAAGTTGTTAGTCTCTTTACAGAGGATAAGAAAAACCAGTTAATAGACGTTGTATTACCATTTGTCTACCAAGGAGCCACTTTCTCTATTGAAGGACATATTGATATTGGAGCCGGTCGAAGAAATAAGACCCGTGATTTTGTAAATGAAATGGTAGCAAGAATTGAGTCAATTGGCATAGAACCGAAAATAAAGCCAGATTCTTTTGTTGCCTCCTCTTATGCTAATAAATATACGAAGTAAATTCCTCTTTCTCAGCAAAAAAACCTGTCCTAAATCAGAACAGGTTACGATAATCATTTTTCTTTTGTAGTAGCAATCTCTTCGGATATCTTTTTATTTTTATTAATAAAATGAATGATAAAGGTGATAATAAACGCAGCAATCAGAATGGCAAAAAATACATAGTGATCTAATTCAAAGCCGAAAATACTTGCAAACATTTTTGCCGCGATAATCCCAATTAAGACAAATGCAGTATTCTCAAGTTCAGGTACTTTTTCAATTAGAACGAGGAATAATTTCGCAACAGTTCTCATCATTAAGATTCCAAGCATACCACCTATTAAGAGAATCCAGATTTCATTTGATACAGCAAGGGAAGCTAGTATACTGTCCACAGAGAAAGCTAAATCCATTAACTCTACGGAAATAACAGTAGCCCAGAATACACCGAATAGTCTTATTGTCCAGCTATCCTTTTTCATAGCTGATGCATCCTCATCTCCATCACCGATCCAGAAATGCTTAATTACAATCCAAGCTAAGTATGCAGCCCCAACTACTTTAATCCATGTAAAGTGGATTAAATAAACGCCAATTCCAATAAAGAAGAATCGGAAAAAATATGCGCCAAATAAACCATACGTTAATGCCTTTTTCTGTTTGTCTGGTGGCAAATGTTTAACCATAACCGCTAAAACAAGCGCATTATCCGCTGATAATAAACCTTCTAAAATAACTAACGATCCAATTAAGCCCCAAGATACTGGATCTGTTAATACTTCTCCCCACATCTTCCAGTCGAAAAATGAAGCATAGGTTGATAATATCTGGTGTAAAACGTCCACTTAAAAAGCCTCCATTAAATAAATGTAATCATATGGAAGCTATTATACTCCTATCATTTTCAGATAGCAACTATTAATAGACAAGCACTAAAAGAGAAATGTTTATTCTTCATAAATCATTTTTACTGTCATACCGCCATCTACCATTAAATTCGTACCAGTGATAAAGTCGTTTTGTGGGTTTGTTAAAAAGAGACAGGCTCTTGCTATATCCTCTGGTTTCCCTACTCTTTTTGATAAATGTTGTTCATGATCGATTTCACGGAGATTATTATAGTCTTTTGTTTCAATCCAGCCTGGTGAAATGCTATTTACGTTTATATGTGCCTCTGCAAGGCTATTCGCTAATGCATGAGTAATGGCCATAATGCCACCTTTGCTTGCACTATAGCTTTCTGTATTTGGCTCAGACATATAAGCTCTACTAGAAGACATATTAATAATGGAGCCACCGTTCTTTTGGTCACGCATGATTTTGGCCACTTCTCTTGAACAGAGAAATACGCTTCTAAGATTCGTATTTAGGACATCATCCCATTCCTCGATTGATAACTCGTAGAAGGATTTAAAAATCCCTTTTCCTACATTATTAATCAGAATATCAATTTTTCCAAATGTATTTTTAGTCATGTGAACCAAATGAATAATCTCCGCTTCGTTTCGGACATCTGTTTTAATAAATAATGCTTTCTCTTTTGCATCAAGCTGTTCAAGAAGTTGATTTCCTTGAGATTCATCTATATCTGCTAGAACAACATATGCCCCTTCTTGTATATAGGCTGTTGCAATCGCACTTCCGATTCCATTGCTAGCACCTGTAACAATCACAACTTTATCTTTAAACAAAAGTATCTACCTCCCTATATATAAATGAAAAGTATCTATATTAATAAAAAAACGATAAAAAAAGCAAGCTAATTTCTCAGCCTGCCTTTTTTGCTTTTATTGTTCAGTGATTTCTACTTTTTCCATTACATCGCCATTTTTCATCGCTTTAACTGTAGACATACCAGAAGTAACTTGTCCAAATACAGTGTGAACACCATTTAAATGTGGCTGAGGCTCGTGAACGATAAAGAATTGGCTGCCGCCTGTGTCACGACCTGCATGTGCCATAGAAAGTGAGCCTTCTACGTGTTTATGAGGATTTCCAACAGTTTCACATTTAATAGTGTAACCAGGACCACCTGTTCCATTACCGTTTGGATCTCCACCTTGGCTCACGAAACCAGGAATGACGCGGTGGAATGTTAGACCGTTATAGAACCCTTTATTAATAAGTTCTACAAAGTTAGCTACTGTTCCAGGAGCTTCATTTGGATATAATTCAAATTCGATGTTTTCGCCATTTTGCATTAATATGTATCCTTTTGTTGCCATGTTTACCATCTCCTTAATTCAAAATCAGCTTTTATCATATCATCTTTTGCTTAAGAAAGAAAATAAAACGTTTATTTCCTGATTCATTCTTTTACTTTTTCAGGTTCCTCGTAATCAATTCCTTTTGTATCAACTGTAACTTTTTTCATTTTTATCTCTTTTAGAGGTTTGTCCAGCTCATCTCTATCTGCTGCTACAATCTTATCAACTACATCCATTCCTTCTATTACCTTACCAAATGGTGCATATTGGCCATCCAAATGGGGGGCATCTGCTACCATAATAAAGAATTGAGAGCCTGCTGAGTCTGGCATTTGAGATCTTGCCATACTAAGGACGCCTCTTTCATGCTTTAAATCGTTCTCAAAGCCATTCTCTGAAAATTCTCCTTTGATGGAATACCCTGGATCACCTGTTCCATTTCCATTTGGATCTCCACCTTGGATCATAAAATCAGGAATTACTCGATGGAAAATCAATCCATCATAAAAGCCTTTATTGATTAATGAAATAAAGTTATTCACTGTATTAGGCGCTTTATCAGGATATAATTCTGCTACAATTTTGGAATCATCCTCCATTGTAATGGTTACAATTGGGTAATCCTCTGGAGATATAGTGTTACTTTTTGCTTTATTCTCTTCATTTTTTGGTGCGGTATCCTCCTGTGTTCCACATCCTGTCAGCAATAATAGCAAGGAAGCACAAAATACAATCATTATCGATCCAGTCCGTTTTGTTAGCACTATGAGACTCCTCCTTTACTCCGTTACCTTCCCATTTTAGCGAAATCTTTCTTTTTATACAATAAATAACCTATTTAGGAAAAAAAGGGGCTGGGACAAAACTAAATAACTAACTTTTAAAGACGAACAATCTCTAATTCTGCTCTTAAATAAAGCTACTTTCTCATGGATCTAAGTTTTTAAATATAGTCAAGTGTAAAACTAAGTCGTTCCATTGCGCTACGGACGCTCGCTTTCCGCGGGGAGGAAGCTGAGTCTCCTCGCATACGCTGCGGGGTCTCAGCCTTTCCTCTATTTCCCGCAGGAGTCGAGCGTCCTCCGCTCCATTACACTTCGTTTTTAAACCTTTTTCCAAAATAATAAACACAAATATTCATGCGATTAGCCGCGTAAAAATTCGTGTTTATTATTGGTTGAAATGCTTATGTCCCAGCCTCTTTTTACGCAAAATAATTTAAAAGATAAGATGCTAGATAAGGTGAATGGATGCGAATTGCTAAAGATGGTGGTTTACTGCCATTGACCAATTCTATCGGAAAGCCAAACCAAACAACTTTATGATCGATAATTACCACAGGAAAGGGAATTTCAGGTGTAGTAACGATTTTCGCTTTAGAAAAAATATGTTTCCATTCTTGATTTAAAGTTTCCTTCGAATGGGGAATAGATACGAATATCTCTTTTTGTGAACGAGTCAAATCTTTTGTTAATAAATCAATTCTTTGCCCATGTGTCCAATAAAGTTTGGGATTCTTTTGCTTAATCCATTCGCCAATATGTTGGTTAGTAACAACTTTATTAATTTGTTCTTGGTGATTGATAAGCTGACGAATCGTTTTGCGGTGATCAATCATTGTTTTGATAAAGCTTCTATTGGCAATATGAATAAATTTCCCTTTTGCTCTACTAATTGCCACATTGATAAGCCGTTCACTCTCTTTTCCAGTTAAAAGCATTCCAGGACGAGAAAAAGAAGGAGCTTCTACACTGTCAAATACAATAACATCTCTTTCGCTCCCTTGAAAACGATGAACGGTAGCTACTATTAAACGCTTATCAGCCATTGCTTCTGGGAAAAATTCGATTGCCATTGCTTCCATTATTTCCGCCTGTGCCCTGTAAGGTGTAACATAGCCAATACTTGCTTCTTTTTCCTTTAAAGACTCTTGGATTACTTGTAAGGCAAGTAAAAGATGTATATAATTCATTCGTGATTTAGAGGCTTTTTCAAAAGTTGCATAGGACCCAAAATGACTAGAATCTAATAACACACTGGCATTATCCTTAAAGGGCGATTGAGCAGCGATTGGTTTCCTCTTTTTTTCGACGTTCTTATAATCTCCTACTAATGAATGATAGATATATTTATTTGTAAATTCAGAGATGGATGGATGCATTCTTCTTTGCTCATTTAACAATAAAAGCTGTGGATGCATGGAGGAAGTATGTACTGTATCAGCTACTCCCGTTGCATGGAAGACATCTTCCTTTAACCATCTGTCTACAATAGCATGGCGGCTCGAGGCAATTGGAGGTAATTGCTTGAAGTCACCGCATATGATGATTCTCTTTGCAAGAGATGCGGAAAATGCCACCTGTGGGATATATGCCATGCTTGCTTCATCCACGATAACTAAATCATACTCATCTTCATAAATAGCTGGGTCTGTCGCAGCCTTTGCTAAGGTGGTCCCGACTATTTTCGCTTTTTGTACAAACTGTACTTCTCTTTTGCGGATTTTTTCCATTACACTTGCCAGTTTCTCTTCCATTTCTAAGAGCTGGGAAGAATCTCTAATTGTAAATGCATTGGCAAGATCTGATTTAAGCTTTTGCTTTTCTTCGATAAACTGTTGCCTTTGTTTTGCTAGATCCATATCTTTTTTATCTAGCAAAGAGCTAGAAGTAATTTGCTCTTGTTCCAGATTGCCATTACTGCTATTTCCCCCGTATCGTAGGATATCTCCCAGTTTAAAACGGTCTTTTTCTTTAATGGTTGTGGTTATTTCTGTTAGTAGTACATCCACTGCTTGATTACTTTGCGCTAGAACAAGAATTCTTTTTCCTTTCCAATAACGTTGTAATGCTACTCTTGCTAGCGTATAGGTTTTCCCAGTTCCCGGTGGTCCCCATACAAAGGAGACAGGATTATATTTACACCTTAATGAAAGCTCATGGACATGATTTTTCAGCTCTTCTGTAGGATGCTTTGTTGCATCATTTGGACGCATCAATTTTACAATTCTGCTAAGCTTTCGTTTATTCTTTTTAATCGAATCAAAGCGAATTTGTAGCTGTTCTAGAAGCTCCCAAGGATCATGGGACAAATAGGCTTCAGCTATATACTCGCCAATCATCTTTTCCAAAATGACAAGAAGGCTCTTTCCATCTGCCGATAATACTCGCCCTTTTACTGCAAGAGATCCCCAGTGAAGGATTACATTTGAGCCAATAGGAACTTTTAAATTGCCGATACTTTCAAAATAATAAGTAAAATCATTCTCTGTATTTAATCGTATTCCATTATATAAAGCCACTTTAGATTGGCCGAATTTTTTTAAATGATTTATTTCTATTTGAAGTGCTTGCTGCCATTCTTTAATCGTCTTAATAATATTTGTCATTCCACTAATTCCTTTATAAAAAATCGATTGTATAATTATAACACTTATAAAAAAAGAAGGATAGAAATGGAGTACTCCATTTCTATCCTTCTTTTTAGCAGTTATCCTTCTGTTTTTCTATATATGCATCTATTTTTGTATCTAATCGTTCTAAGCTTTTCAATGCTCTTTCCTTTGTTATCGTGCGATAGTGATGATGTCCTCCAGGCTCTTCATCCTTTTCATCTGCCAATTTTACGATTTTTTGTAAAGGAGAGAGTATGACGGAGCCTCCTGGAATAAAACTATCGGTATGAAAAAGGACAGCTAATGCGATTTCTTTCGCTTTTACAGGATTTTCTCCTAAACGAATTAATAATTTATGCGCTCTTTCTGCTCCTTTAATTGGATGAATGTCATTTTGTCTATATAATTTATAATCCCATTTCCCATCTTTATACCAAGTGTAATGACCCATGTCATGTAAAAATCCGGCTTTAGCTGCATTATCGACATCGACATTTGATTCTTTTGCCATTTCAAAAGCATGATAAGCAACTGCCAGAGCATGAGCTAAACCTGAACGTGTAATATATTTTTGAGCAATATGGTGGTTATAAATATCGATAAGTTTAACATCTCTCATCTCCGACACTTCCTTTCTTTATTTGAACCCATAACTTAATATGTTTTTGCAGGTCTGTTGCTATTAATTAAACCTATTCACCTTTTTCACTACGATGACACATGGGCTTAAGCTATTACTTTTCCATCTAGCGTCCATTGTTTAGCATTTATAAAAAAACACCCAAAATGGGTTAATGTTTCATTCTTTCCTCGCACCTTTAAAAAAGTATTTTTCCTATTATATTATATCACTAGTGTTGCATTAATTTATTTTCACTATTAAAAATACTCAAAATGTTCAATTTTATTATTTTGTGCAAAGAAAAAGTCCTTTATAATGGATAAGTCAGGTGGTAACCC
>NZ_JBQKKM010000036.1:0-56494 GCF_052116745.1 Niallia sp. Sow4_A1
TTCTTTTAATGATGGCATTTTTGTGTTACATTGATTCATGAGAGCCTCTCCTTTTCGTAGTTTTCTAGTCAAATTCTACTTTACAAAAGGAAGCTCTCTTTTTTAATGCTTAATTTTTTCCAGCTACCGCGCTCTCGCTTGGTGGCCTTTTTGTCTAGTTGGGGGAATCGTCCCCCAACTAGACAAAAAGGATATTTATTCTCCCACAAACATTTTACTCATACAACATAAAAGGCATTTTCCTCTTTGATATAATGTTTATTTCAATGCTCTTCTATATGTAGAGTTCTAAAAAAAACAAAAGCCAGGCACCACTAAAAGACACTTGTCCTTTGCAGTTGCCTGACACTCAGAAAATAAGATTAAATTCTCTACAAATTTTCACAAAACTTAAAAATACTTCCTAAAAAAGCACAACATTAATCCAAATGATAGAAATCAATCACTACTCATTTCTACCAAAATTTTGCACTGACTGCGATCATTCGTTAATTTTTCCAATCCTTCTGTAACTATATCATCCAAGGCAATCTTGCTTGTTATAACTGCATTTCCATTAATCACACCACGTGCTAGTAATCGAATTACTTCAGGGAATAGATTATTATAGGCAAATGAACCACTTACCTTTACTTCTGGAGAAACGATTAAATTTGGACTAAAAGAAACTGGTTTCTCCCATACACTTACTATTTTAAATTCTCCTCCAGGTCGGATAGAAGCTATGCCTGTTGTAAATGTCGCTTCCACTCCTGCAGCATCGTAAGCAACATCTACTCCCCCTTCAGTATTATCTAGAATAATACTTCGTACATCTTCCTCCAGAGGATTGAGTACATAGGTTGCCCCTAATTCCAATGCTTTTTTCCGTCTTTCATCAGATACTTCAACGACAAAGATTTCACTTGCTCCTGCGGCTTTTACTGCCTGTAAAACAAGTAATCCAATTGGTCCTGCACCGAATATAGCAGCAGTGTCACCAAGACGAAGCTGACTTGTACGTACTGCATGTACAGCAACTGAAGTTGGCTCAACAAAGGCTCCAAGCTCTAAACTCATTTGATCTGGTAAAAGATATACATTCTCTTGGTTCACCACTGCATATTCAGCAAATCCACCAGATTTTGTATAGCCATAAGAGCCACCCAATTTACATATATTGAAATACCCTCGTTTACAGTTCGTACATTTCCCACATGGTGTTAACGGTTCAACAGCGACTCTATCTCCAACATTAGCCTTTGAAACACCTTCACCAACTTCGACAACCGTACCAGAAAATTCATGTCCCCATACAGAATGGGTACGAAAAGGGTATGCCCCAGCAAGATATTCATGCATATCACTTCCACAAATGCCTGCAAATGCAACTTTTATTTTCACCATACCACTTTCTAATGAAGGAACTGCTGTTTCTTCAATTCTGATATCTTTTGCTCCATAAAAATTGGCTGCTTTCATTACTGTACTCCCCTTTATGAAAATACTTACCATCAATCAGGAGGTTATTTTTTTCTATACCTCACCGATCGTTTGTTTAACCAATCAACCTTTTATAGGATAAGTGTATCCCTTACTAATCTCCTTATCTTTGTTAAAGAGAAGACTTCCTGCTCTTTAATTCGGGATCGATAAGTCCTTGTAAAAGAAAACGCACCGCATAATCTGCAATCTCTTCGGATGTAAGATCTAAACTCCCACGATTTAAGAAACTATTATGGTAAGAATACATTAAAGTTCCCATAATAAAGTCAATAGCTAAATCAACTGAAGGAAAATGAATCGTTTTCTGCTCCATACATGCCAGCAATATTACCCGAAGTTGTTCCCAAGAAGGTAAGAAGACATCTTTTAGCATCCCAATCCTAGGACTATTCATTACAATTTCCTGCTGCAAAATATTAATTAATTCATGTTCTTCATGACGATACAGAATAAATCTTTTACAAAATTCTTTTAAAGCCTCTAAAGAATCCGATAAATCATATTCTGTCGTCATAAAAGATTCTCTCAACGGTTCAAAAAGTGCATAAAATACATTTTCTTTTCCACCAAAATGGTAGGATACCAACGCAAGAGATACCTTTGCCTCTTCACATATCTGCCTCACTGTTGTTCCATCATATCCCTTTTTAGAAAATAGATGCTTAGCGGCATGTAATATTTGAACTTTTACTTGTTTATTTTTTTCTTCATCATTTACTATTTGCTTTGCCATAGTTCCCTCTTCCTGTCCTACATGAACAAATAATGAACTTTTTAAAATACTAGTTTATGCTTGTCCTTTTTACTTGTCAATTTACACTTGGATAGAACTTTCGGCATTTTCCTACTTATTTATTTTTTAAAAAGTCAGGATCAGCGAAACTTGGATTTGGATATTTATAGAATCCCTCTCCTGTTGCACGTCCTAATTTTCCTTTATCAATATAATCAACTTTTAATTTATCAGCTAACTTTATATATTCAGCAGCTCCAGTTGCATCTGCTTTTCCTTTTGTAATGTTATAAGCAGTAGTAATACCGACTACATCAAGAATTGCAAATGGTCCCATAGGTGCTCCAGTTGCTACCATCCATGTTTTATCGATTGTTTCCACTTCTGCTACTTCATTAACAAGTAACATTTGAGCTGCTTCTAACAGAGGAACTAATAAGGAGTTCAAAATATAGCCTGGCTGTTCTTTATGAAGTGGTAATGCAATCATTCCAATACTTTTTGCAAAAGCTATTACTTCTTCAAAAACACTTTCAGAAGTTCCTTTATGCTTCATAATTTCCGCAGTGTTATTTTTCCAAATTTCATTAGCAAAATGAAGAGCTAAGAACTTATCTGGACGTCCAGTAGCTTCAACAAATTGGCTTGGTAGAAGTGTGGAAGAATTTGTAGCAAAAATAGTTTTTTCTGGAGCAACAGTGGCTAACTGTTTGTAAAAATCTGTTTTAATTTGGACTACTTCAGGGATTGCTTCAATAACAAGATCTGCATTTTCAACCGCATCTGCTAAGTTCGAATAAAAAGAAAGACGACCATAAGCTTCCTTTAACTCTGCATCCGTAGAACCGATATCTTTTTTGTAGTATGGCATTAAATCTTGAAGGCGATCTTTTGCTTTTTCTAGAACTTCCTCATTTATATCGTATACGGATACTTTATACCCCATAAATGCAGTTTGAAAGGCAATTTGACTACCTAAAACTCCACTACCAGCAACAGTAATATGTTTGAAATCCATTGTAAATTCTCCCTTTCTGTTCCTTAATAGATTCATTACTTTAAAAAATAATAAACTATCATCTATTTGAACAATCGTTTTGAACGTTTGTTCAATTTATAATTTACGCTTATCCTTTTTTATTGTCAAACATAAACATCTTGCTTATAGTGAAAAACGAATACCAAGCACTAGAAAAGACATTTATTTCTGAATGGTGTTGCAACTCCATTCAGAAATAAATGCTGCTTCTGTAGATGAACTACTAGATTCCATGAAGATTAAAGCATATATACATGTTCAAAAAGCTAAATCTATGACATAATGTTTTTAATCTGATTATTCTAACTATTAAGGAGTGGTACTAAATGATAGAAAAACTTTACTGGTTACCTACAGGAAAATTAACGCTAGATCATTCTTCTTTAAATCAAAAATTAGAGCCTGGAAAGCTTGTAACCTTACAAATATGGTCCTATCTGCTAGAAACAAAGGATGGCCCTATCCTTATTGATACAGGTATGCCAGAATCGTTTATTGAAAATCCAGGTTATTTTGATTATACGCCATTTGAAGGGTTGTTCTTACCTGATATGAGAAAGGAAGATCATATTCTTTCCGTATTAGATAGAATTGGCTATAAACCAGATGACATTCAAGCAATCATTTCTTCCCATTTACATATGGATCACGCTGGTGGAAATCCGCTGTTTCCCAAAACACCTATATTTGTTCAGCAAGCAGAGCTGGATGTTTCTATTGGAAACGAAGGATATGCTCCACCAGAATGCACGCAAGCAGATTTAAATTATAAGGCCATTCAAGGAGATTATGAACTCATGCCTGGAATTCAACTTCTCTTCACTCCTGGTCATACACCTGGACATCAATCAATTCTTGTAACTACGAAGCAATCTGGGCCTATTTTATTGACGATTGATTTAGCCTATACAAAAGAAAATTATGAAGATGACATTCCATTTGCTACATTTGATCAACAAATAGCTACTGAATCGATTAGAAAAATTAAAAATCTTATGGCCGAAATACGTCCTACTCGTATTTTTTATGGGCATGATTTGGACCAAGCAACTACACAGAAGACTTACCCAGACTTTTCTTAGAGACAAACTTCAGATATAGTTTATTACAACTATTATAACAGTGCTATCCAGTTTCATTTTGATAGATTATGAAAAATCCACTCTAGAAAACAACAATAGTACCTGTCACCAAATAAGGTGACAAGCACTATTGTTTGCTACCATTTCCATTACTCAAATAACGTCATCTGCTCCGTCTCCCCAAGCCGATCAATCGTTTGTGGCTCATGATCTTGGAAAAATGCATGGTGCAGCCATTTCTCCTTCGTCATAATCTTTTTACTAGCATCATTTGATGGTCTTAAGCGGCAGCTATAAAGGATTGGAAAATAATCTTGCAAAAATTTACCTTCTGCATGTGCTGTTAACGCAATTATTTGAAATCCTAACTGTTCGGCAACGAAAAAGACCGGACTTAACACATGGTCGCTCGATGCTTTTCCGAATGGATTATCGAGAATTACCACCCTATTACGTTTTCGGTTAGTTGGTTGATGTTTTTTCTTTTCTGCTACATAATTGAGTATGCCTAAAAATAGAGTCATATTCTTACTCCATTTTTCCCCACCGGACCAGACATTACTTTGCTCCCAGCTGTAGTTCCGAGTGGATACCTTATTATCATTGGTTACTTTGCGACAGTTTACTTTTAAAACATCATTACTCATTACTACTTGGAGTAACTGTTTCGTCTGCAGCCATTTCTCTGTCTCTTTTCGAATTTTCACTGTATCTTGTTGTCCTAAGTCATTTAAGAATCTTTCTGAATCCAATTGTTGTAAAATCCATTCAATATAGTCTCTTATTCTCATCTTACCAGCATCTTCTTCCCATTCAGGAATTTTAAAGGTATAGATTTGCTTCCAATCATCTTCCACCTTCACTCTTGTTTTCTTAGGAATTTGATTGATTTCTTCGACCAGTGTTTGTAAATGGGAATGGATTTGATTGATAAAAAATTGTAAATCTTCGTCACTTTGACGGATATGCTCCATGGCATAGTTAGATATTTTCTCAATACGAAGAAGCATATTTTTCTTAAACTCTAACAAATCTTCATAGTTTTGTTTATTATCTAGGCCAGTGATAGCCATCTGCTGCAGCTTAATATTCGAAATTTCACGATTACAAAACTCTCGGAATTTTCGTCGAGACTTTTCCACTTCCGTCTGCTCTGTTTCCACTAATTGTTTATTCTGCTTTAATTCCTTCACTACTTTATCTATATATTTCTGGCGATTATAAGTAAAGGTAAGTATTTCTTCCTGTGCTATAGAAAATGGTACAATATGCGGTGCTTTAAAATGATGACTGTCCTCAAAAAGATCCATGCCTAAAATCGCTTCACCTATAGAAGTTAACTCCTTTTTAATTCTTGCTTCTTCTTTCTCTAAATATGCTTTTCTTTCGAGTAAAGCCTCTTTTTCTATTGCTAGTTCTTCCATAATTTCCGATTTTATTTTGGTAAAATGAACTACTTCTTCTAGGAATTTCTCTTTAAATTGTTTCACTTTTAGTTGCCATATACCATGTTGTCTTTCTTTTCGGGTGTTTCTGCGCTCTACTTCATTTACTAGTTTCTCAATTTCACTTTCAACAGTTTGCATTTGATTCCATAACTGATCTTGCAATAGCTTGTGGTCACTTAGAAACTCTATCGTTTCATCTATATAAGGATGTTCCTTTTGTAACTCTTCTATTTGATTTTTTACTTTGTTAAGAGAATTTTGATTTGCTTCTCTTTTAGCGAGTAATTCTCCTTCGGCAACCGTTATTTCACGAATTTTCATTTCTAATGAGAACATTTTTTCTTTAATTGTCGATTTATCCTCATTTGAAAAGATCGGAATAATGGTTCCTAAAGATTTATACTCCTCCTCTTGCTGAAGCATTTCTGCTCTCACCTTATTCCTACTTATCTGTTCATCTAGATACTCTTTCTCTTCCTTAAAATCAGTTAGTTGTCGTTCAATTCCGATAAGCTCTTTTTTTATTTCTACGAGTTGATTTCTAGTATCTATTTCCTTTCTAGAGACATCTAGAACTTCTTTGGAGTACTGTACATATTGTGTCCCTTTATCGATTTTTCCTTCTAACCCATTTTTCTCATCTCGATAATCTTTAACCGTAATTGTATGCTTTTTCCCTTTATCCTGAAAAGAAAGTATAAGTTTTTTTTCCTTTTGAAGTTGCTGCTCTAAATTCTCTAATAAAGCTTTTGCTTCATTCTGCTGATTCTTCCATTCTGTTATACGAGCAAATGGATATGTTTCCAGAAAGTTTCGGAATGTCTGCTGGGCATCTTGCCATTTCTTCACTTCCAATTCTTTTTCCTCACGAAGCAGAGTAGCTTCCTTCGCAATCGTACTAACCTGTTTTTTCCATTCCGCGAAATGATTTTGACTTGAGTTTGCTTGCCAGTGAGACGGCACTACCCAATTTTCATTTGCTTGATAATCTTGAATCGTTAATGCTTCTTCAGTAGTAAGTACCACAATTGGGTATTGCAGCTCTTTGGTCATATTGGAAATTCGATCTAGGAGCTTCAACTTAGATTTTTGTGTTGTAACCAACGTAATCGGCCATAAAGGGTATTGTTTTGCTGCTTGCTTTTCTGCTTCATCTAATTCTTGTAAATACTCTACTCCAGTTACTACATAGTCCAATTGATTTTTCCATGACCAAAGCTGTTTTTCAAGGTAGGAATCCCCAAAGAAAATATCTTGATTCGCGTAATCATCAACAAAGCGATGGGCCATTCTTTCTTTATCCAGTAACTTCTCCTTTTCTTTCTTTACATTCACCAATGTTTCAGTAATTCTATGTTCAATGGATTCTTGTTTTAAATATACTGTATCAAGGGCATTCCATGCAGCATAAAGAGTTGCAAGTTCTTTTATTAGCTTTTTTTCTGCTTGTTCTCCAAGTGACAGGTTATAGGAGATTTTGTCCATCTCTTTTTCCAGATTCATCACTTGCAATTGAACCTCTTCTTTTCTTTGCTCTGCTTCTTTTATCTCCACCAGAAATTGCTTCATTTCCTGTTCCAGACGAATGATTTCTTGATCGAGATGCTGTGCTCTATGCTGCCATACTAAGAGCTCTGCTTCAACTTTTTCTTGTTCTGGATTGGCAAGAATTTGTTGTTTTATACGCCCCATATCCTTTTTAAGATAATTAATTGTCGTAGTAATTTGTGTATTAAGTGCCTCTATCTCCTTCTCCCTTGCCAATAAATCTCTTTGCTTTGATTCTTTACTAGCAATCCCATCCATTATAGGATTTAGTTGATACCTTATCTCTTGCTTATTTTTTTCTAACCGTTCAAATTCTCCTTCATACCACCCTAACAAAGTTGCTTTTACTTCCACTAATTGTTCTCTAAAATCTTGCACTTCTTCCTTTTGATCATGCATTTTCAGTTCTGCTTCTATGTTGGTTAGCGCTTCTATTAATACACGTTTTTCGTTCTTTAAACCTTTTAGTTTTAAGGAGTAAAATTCTTTTTTATACCGCTTGAGATTTTCTTCTTTGTCATTTTTTTGTTGATAACTTTCTTTATAAGCTTGATCTAAATTCTGAAACTTCCACTCTTCTTGTAAAATATCAAAAGAAGCCTCTTTCACTTCATATAAATGATTACTCGAAAACCATTCCTTCCATTTTTCTGTAATACTTTGTTGTTCTGCTAAGTAGCTTTCTTTTTGGCTAATCGCTTCCTTATAAAGACCTTTTACAAACTGTTTCGTTTTTTCATAAACATTTTCTTGAAAATGAAGTACTTCATATTTTTTTGTGAAATCTTCCAATTTCCTTTGTATTTGTTTATTTTCTTCTAATGTTTCTTTTAAATTTTGATAGTTTTTTAAACTGGCATGCTGTTGTTCAAATGTATTAGCGAACAACTGCGTATCATGACCAACAATTGAATTTTCTACTATAGGTATTAATAGACGGTCAAATAATTGATTCGTGTTTTTGCAGTCGTCAAAAAAAGCTTCTACTCCCCCTTCTGAACTATTAATTTTCGCAATACTTTCCCATTCACTTGTGATGATTTGAAATTGTTCTTCTATATACTGCTTATACTCTTTAATTGTCTGAAATGTTCTCGCCGATAAAGATTTTTCTCGCATATAACTATAGTAGTCTTGCATTTCGCCTTTTTCTGCCGTTCTTTTTCCTGCTTTCCCTTCTTTCACAAAAGGAATTTCTTCCATGCTGTTTGCATCGTTTTCTCCGTAATCATAGACATAGCGTAGTGAATCGATTCCTTGTTTTGTTGTAAATAGCGACACCGCTGTTACTACATAATGTCTTGGATTATCATTGGTAATCCATTCAATGGCAATATGCGCCGGAGCATTCTCAAGCATTAATGTATTCTTGATTTTCCGATCTGCTAAATCTGCATGAGGCAAAATAGCTTGCAGGGCAGTTTGAATAAAAACAGTCTTTCCTCCGCCGTTTTCTAAAAGAATCGCACTATTTTGTCCATCAAATAAAAAAATCTCATTGTTGTAACGCTTATTCCCCTCTTCATAGATCACATTCGTTAACCGGATTTTGCTAATCGATGGCATGACTTTCCTCCTTACTAAAGCTATAAATAAACTCGAAAATGCCATTATTATATTCCACTTCCATAAAATATCGCTGAATGATTGTTTTCGCCTTTTCCGTTAAGGTTATTTCATTATTACCAATATCTTGGATTAAATCTTGATCAATTAAGAATCGCTTTACCGTATTCATGAAACTAAACCGACTGATTGTATTTCCAGCCTGCTTTTTAGCCGTTTCCTTAATATCATCCATGTCTTCCCATTTCTCGATAATGATACTCCAATTATAAGAAAACTCCTTTTCCAGTTCCTTCAATGTATCTTCATCATGCGTCTTTAGATGCTCTATTCGTTCATGAATAAAGCGCACCCATTCATCCAATCTTAAGAAAAGTCTTGTGGGCTCTATGCTTTGATAGGTATCGTAAAAACTACCAAAAAGGACGATGGTCGCAAAATAAAGCAAATAAATATCTCCATTTGTTGCTCCAGAACGTAAATAATTTCGCTTCAGCCATTCATTGCTAACATGAAAGGGGGATAGTTTCGTTTCTGGTATTAATAGCATTTGTTCGCTGGTATTCACAATAACACAGTCCACTTCTTTACTAAATAGATCGAGCAATCCTCGAATTTCGTCATCTGCTTTATATTGCTGAACAGCTTCTTTATCTGCTACACCATCCCGAACTAATCTTGTATATATTTGAAAAGCATTCTTAATCGTTTGTTCCGAGTAATTCATTTTCTTCTCCTTCCAAAGAAATAATCATTTCTTGAATTGAATAGCGGGCAAATTGTCTAATAACACTCTTTTCTTCTATAACAATAAGCGTACGATTTTCTATAAGTGCCAAAGCTTCACCAAGTAAGGTTGTTCCTTCTTCTTCCTGTATAGAACCTTGCGCAATTGGTGACCTTTGATGCAAGATTAACCAAAATTCATAAAAATAACGATTTTCATAGAGCGACGATTGTCCAATTTCGTCTAAAAAATGAAGATAGGAAGATAAAGTATTCCCCTTCCCTGTCTGATAGGCAAATAAAAATAATTCCATAATCTCTTTATATTTTTTCATTAGATTTTTCCGATAAGGTCCATCTTCGTCTTCATTACTTAGCTCTATTAATCCTTGCTCCACTGGTTTTTCTCTTTCTTCGTTTATATTTTGTTCAGCCAAAATGGTTAGAGGTGACCAGAAGTGATTTTCTTCCACTTTTAAAAATGGGTGCAAAACGCCTTGCATCGCTTCAAAAGGTAATGGTGTGGAAATCAAATGAGAAACAATATCTTGATCGAAATTAAATGCTTGTATCCCCGTATAATATAGCGATTCTTGGGCAGTCACTAGCGTAGTATTTTTTAAGGATAGTGTCTGTTCCAACAACCTTGAATGCTCATAATGTACTCCTTCTAATTCTCTTGTAATGGTAAGAATTAATTCATACGTTTTGTGCTCCTTCTTGTGAACATCTTTGGAATACAATCTTTCTCTTGTCTCTTTTACAAATTGGCGGAGCTCTTTAAATTCTTCATCTTCTCTTGATAATCGGGCAGAAATATCTTCTAATAGCTGTTTATAGCGGGCAAAGGTTTCTTCTGAAACAATACTCCGCTGAATCTCATGTTTTAACTTTCCAATTCGTTCATCTAAACTTTCTACATCTATTCTCATTTCATTAATCTGGCGCAGAGCTCCTTTAAACTCCCCTCGATCCAATTGTTTCCGCAACATAAGCTGATTAATAGACAGTTGAAATTCACTATAAAATTCTTTCGTCGCAAACACTAATTCAAGCCCATCTTCATCCAACGTATAATATTGTGTATTGGTTTCCATATCAAAATTATTCGCTTTGAGAATAGAATAGTCTATTATATCCTCTTTTCCTGAATCCCAATTATAATAAGAATAACTGCGTTTCCTCCCTGTTGTAGGTCGAAATATTTGAATAATAGTTCTTGCTATTCTTTCATAATCCCGCTCATCAAGTATATATTGATTTTCCGTTAGCTTTTGCAAAAAGCGAGCCAATTGTTTTGTACCAACTTTATAATTCCGAATTAATTTCTGCTCAAAAAAGAAAAGCAAGGAAAGCAATCCAAGTCCTTTCATATCAACCATCAACTCTTGTTGATCTTGTTCTCGTTTTCTTTCTAATTCATATAATGGATCAAATAAAGCGAGACGATGCATTCGTTCTCTATATCCATTCGTTATTTCTTGTAATTCAAGCTTGTCCAATTTGACTCCCTCCAAATTTGCTGCAACTCCTTAGTTTTAAGTGTTTCCTGTGGATAATAGCATCCGTCTTCTAAGAGGCGTTGAATTTGCAGTTGCTGCTCCAAAGGAAAATAGGATAAAAATTGACTGAATGCTATTTCTCTACTTTTTTGATATGCTTTTCCCATAGCAGATTTCTTATGCAAACAAGCTTCATAGAAAGGAAGTGCTAATATCATATTCTGTTTTTCATTCAAGGAATACCAAATGGATATGCCTTCATGATCTATATCACCAAAGTAGAAAAAATAGTGTTTAGCTATTACAGGATACTGCATAGGAAATTGTTCAATACTTTTTATTACTGCTTTTCCACTCCCGTAGATTAATGTAGAAAATTTTGTTTCTTTTAATACAGGAAGTAGCCCTTGAAAGGTTGTCTTATTTTCAACTATTAAATGAAACTGTTCTTCTACTGTTATTTGCATAGGATTAATTGCGAACATGAGTGGTTCAGAAACTGGGATAATTTTCAATGAATGAAAGAGACCGATTTTCTCGAGTATTTCTTTTCCTCCTTTTTCCACTATCCATTTCTCATCTTCCACTAATTCATAGCTCCGTTCTGGAGCAGGTACTTCTTCAGTTGGAAAAGAAAACTTCTGCAAATACTGATCAATCTTCTGGATATAAGGTAAGTGTTTTTTCCAAACATTAGGTTCTTCTTGATAGTATGCGTCCAAATTAATGGATGGGTGCAAGTTTCTTCGGTAGGATTGTAATTCCTTATGATAATCATCTACTAACATTTTCTTTTGAATACGATATTGAAAGGCAAGTGAAGGATTTCGACTATTTCTTCCTTTTGCTTTTACCATTCCAAGAATTCCTTCTGCTTCCAATTCCAACACTACTTGAGCAAATTCCTCATAGCTACGAATAAATGGCTTTATCACTTGTTCTAATTCAAGCAGTGATACAGTCTTCTTTGGGAATGCAATAAACAATTTTTTTATCTCTTCCAATACACAAACACTTCTTTCATAAGTAATTAAATCTACTATTATTGTACTAGATAATGGTATGAAGGCTAAATATTTTTTTCATAACAAAGTGCCTAACAAAGTGCCAGGCACCTTAAAAAGACATTTGTCCATCGCTGGTACCTGGCACTAAAAAGTGTAAAAGTTTTCACTTAGGACATTCACTAATTGTCCTGTTCACTTGCATTTTGATAGTTTATAAGAAATCTAAACTATAATGGGAGGCTAAGATATAAATAATCAAGCAAAAGAAAAAGCTAATCAATCACACAGTTGCATATGATTGTTTGGCTTTTTTATTAGCTTAAAAACAAGTGGAATGGAGCGGAGAATTACTTCATTTATGGCCAAAATCAAATAGAATCATGGAGTGTTAGGACAAGACTCTTTCATTCATTTTGTCATAACGTAAACAAGGTGTTTAAGTAAAAGAAAGCTTCCCCTTCACTTTACTGCATTATATGGTGCCATCACTTCCAAAGCTTTTTCCACAAGATAATAATGAATGATAGAGAGCATTGCTTTTCCTGCATTTAGCATTGCCCTTTCGTCGAAATCAAATTTAGGATGGTGATGGGGATATGCAGCTCCTAAGTCTTCATTTCCTGCTCCAGTAAAGAAAAGCATACCTGGCTTTTCCTCCAGATAATTGGCAAAATCCTCACTGACTAACAGTGCTGGCACTTCTTCCACGTTCACTTCTGGCAGTGTATCTTTCGTGGATCTGGCAAATATCTCCGTCTCATTCGGATGATTATAAACCCCTGGGACTCCATGGAAATAGTCAAATTCATAATCTGCCTTTGAACTCAAGCATATTCCTTTGATTGCATCATTCATGGCTTCCTCTACTAATTGCTGCACTTCTTTTTCATATGTTCGCACCGTTCCTTTTAATATCGCAGAATCTGCTATTACATTGCTAGCATCCCCTGCATGAATGGAGCCAATAGTCACAACAGCTGTTTTTTGAGGGTTCACTCTTCGACTTACTATGTATTGAAGCTGATTGATCAGCTGACCAGCTACAGCAATAGAATCAATGGTATCATGCGGAGAAGAGCCATGACCGCCTTTGCCTTTAATTTTAATCTGGAATCCGTCTCCTGCTGCTGTTGTATACCCTTTCGTATATGAAATTGTTCCAGTTGGGATTAAACTCCATAAGTGATTAGCGAAAATGGCATCTACTCCTTCGAGACAATTATCTGCAATCATTTTTCTTGCTCCACCACCGCCTTCTTCTGCATGTTGAAAGAGGAGCACTACATTGCCTGCTAAGTCGTCTCTATTTTCTTGTAATACCTTACCAACTGCTAACAGGGTGGCTGTATGTCCATCATGTCCACATGCATGCATTACTCCGTCTACTTTTGATTTATACGGGACATCCTTTTCATCCTGAATAGGCAATGCATCAAAGTCAGCTCTTAACGCAATGGTTTTTCCTGGTTGCGCTCCCTTTATATAGCCTATAATTCCCATACCTCCAACATTTACTTTTCTCTCAATCCCATATTCCGATAAAAGAGATGTGATTAGCTTGGAAGTCTTATATTCCTGATTTGATAATTCAGGATACTGATGCAAATATCTGCGCCATTCCACCATTTTGTCATACATTTCTTCTAATTGTACTTTCCAATTGTTTAGCATAATCCTTCCTCCTTCGTTCTGTTATTTTACACGCAATACTATTTTAATATTCTTTATATTCAGAATATTAAATTTATAGATAGTATAACGCGAAAAAGTCAAGAATACAATTTTATTTTACGAATGTCGAAGTATTTTTAGTTAGTAAGATTGATATTCATACGAAAAAAATAGGGCAGCACTTTAAAAAGATATGTTTGCCTATAATATAAATAAGAGAATCGGCAAATTGCTGATTCTCCTACTATTTTTTATTAATCCTATCTGGTGATAAGCTTGTTATATAATCCCCTGTGCAATCATTGCATCTGCTACTTTAATAAAACCAGCAATATTTGCTCCTGCTACAAGATTTCCTCTCGTCGCATAATCCTCTGCTGCTTTTATACTTTTACTATAAATATTTTTCATGATGTCTTGTAATTTTTTGTCTACCTCATCCTGTGTCCAAGCTATTCTTGCACTATTTTGTGCCATTTCTAAAGCGGAAACTGCTACTCCACCTGCATTTGCAGCTTTAGCAGGTGCAAATAACACATTATGATGAATAAAGGTATCAACTGCTTCTAATGTAGAAGGCATATTTGCACCTTCTCCTACTGCATTTACACCATTAGAGATTAACTTTTCTGCCGCTTCCTTATTAAGCTCATTTTGTGTTGCACATGGCAATGCAATATCACATGGTATCCCCCAAATACCAGTATATCCTTCCTGATAAAGAGCATCTGGATGTTCTTTTACATATTCATAGATTCTCTTATTTTCTACTTCTTTTAATTGCTTTACTGTTTCTAGATTAATGCCATTGGGATCATATATGTAGCCATTTGAATCACTACAAGCTACAACCTTTGCTCCTAACTGTATCGCCTTCTCCATGGCATAAATAGATACATTTCCTGAACCTGACACAACAACTCTACTGTTATTAAAGTGTAGTCCTTGACTTTTTAGCATTTCTTCCACGAAATACACTAATCCGTATCCTGTCGCCTCTTTCCGCCCTAAGCTTCCTCCATAACCGACACCTTTTCCTGTTAAAACACCAGCTTCATAAGCACCTTTTAATCTTTTATATTGTCCAAACAGATAGCCAATTTCTCTTGCACCTACGCCAATATCTCCAGCAGGGACATCGATATCTGGTCCAATATACTTGCTAAGTTCTGTCATAAAGCTCTGACAAAAACGCATAATTTCTTGATCTGATTTGCCCTTAGGATCGAAATCGGAACCACCTTTCCCGCCACCTATCGGTTGACCAGTTAATGAGTTTTTAAAGATTTGCTCAAACCCTAGAAATTTAATAATGCTTGCATTAACAGAAGAATGAAATCTTAATCCTCCTTTATAAGGTCCAATCGCATTATTAAATTGGACACGATAGCCTCGGTTTACTTTTATATTTCCCGCATCATCTACCCAAGGTACTTTAAAGCTAATTAGTCGATCTGGTTCAAGCATTCTTTCTAATACAGCATGTTTAATATATGTTGGATTTTTTTCAAGTACAGGAACTAAAGAAACGAGGACTTCTTTAACTGCCTGCTGGAACTCCTTTTCGTGAGGATTGCGTTGTTGAACTTGAATAAACAACTCGTTAACGTAATCTGTCACGGTTTGTGTTTGAACCTCTTCTTTTTCCTCCAGCACTTTCATCCTTTTTCAGCCCCTAATGTTTTTAATGTTAGAATATTCTCTTTTCTAAAAGATGTTTTTATTTTATAATTTTATAATTAATAGTTTCAATACTAATTTCGGATTGAATTCATGCGTTATGCGCATGAGTGGAAAAGAGTGAAGATATGGAAATAAGACAAATTCAATATTTTTTAGAAGCTGCCAAAAGAGAACATATTACAGAAGCTGCCGATTCTTTGCATGTTGCGCAGTCATCTGTGAGTCGTCAGATTTTTAACTTAGAAACAGAATTAGGAGTAGAACTTTTTATACGTGAAGGGAGAAGCGTAAAATTAACGCCTCTAGGTAATGTTTTTTTTGAACGCATGAAGCAAGTATGGAGTATGATGGAAGACGCAAAAAGAGAAGTAGAGGAGTCCCTTGATCCTGAAAAAGGAACAGTTAGAATCGCATTTCCTATTAGCATGGCTGCTCATACCCTACCCTCCATCATTTATTCTTTTCGCACCCGTTATCCAGAAGCTAAATTCCATATGAGCAATGCCCTATATCACGATCTCATCGATGGAGTAATTAATGGGGAATTTAATTTGGCGATGATTGCGCCAATGCCGAATCGTGAAAAAGAAACTAAAATTAAAGGTGCGACATTATTTACAGAAAATATAGTCGCACTCCTTCCACTTCATCACCCTTTAAGTAAGCAAAAAGAAATCCAGTTAAAAGACCTAAAAGACGACTTTTTCTGTGTTTTGCCTGAAGGATTTGTATTTCGTGATCAAGTAGTTACAGCATGTCTTGATGCAGGTTTTTCACCACAGATTGCATTTGAGGGAAAAGATATTGATGCACTAAAAGGATTAGTATCTGCAGGATTGGGCGTTGCCTTAATGCCTGAAATGACTCTCGTAGATAACACACCACGGTCTACTTGCGTCATCCCCCTTTCAGATAACAATCTCACTCGAACCGTCGGTGTCATTTATCCCACCCATCGAAAACTTCTTCCAACAGAATTATTATTTTATCAGTTTCTTCTGGAGACATACGAAAGATTGAATGAGTTTAAAAAGTAAGCTACGAAACGGTTCAAGGTAAAATTCACCAAGCAAAATAGTGCCTAGACCTGAGTGAACAATTGCCCACTCAGGTCTAGGCACTTTTCTATCACTTCCATGTTTCCTTTTAGATAGATTTCAGTAATACAGTAGGAATTGGCTGATTATGATAGATTTGAAGCATTCCCTAAGGTGTAATCTTTTAGTCTAATAGTGCTTCCTTATAATCTAGAACGGATTTTGCTTCTACATTAATATGATCTTTAAATGGTATTAAGCGAACAAAATTACTTTAGACAAAGTAGGATGGCAACTTCGCCCATAGTTTTGCTACTTTCTCTTTACTTGTACTTTCCTCTACTAATTTTAGATAACTCGATAAATATTTCTTTCGTTACATCATTACATTTAGATTGAACAAATGTATAAAAATTAACCTAATAATTTCCGCATTTTTAACGAGCGTGTAACAAAATGATAGATAGTATGACAATATTCAATCATAATTGCCTAAATTTCGTAATAAAGATTCATTTTATAGTGCCATTGATTCATTTTTATTCCATTTGATACCGCTTTCTTTTTACGAGTAAGCGATACCAATCAGCGGTTTAATTGAAAAAACAACAGAAATTACTTCTAACTTTCTTTCCACCTATGTATATTGACTTATTTGTTTAAAAGGATTTAGATTTAAAGGACAGGTTATTTGAATGCCATCTAAATTTTTTTAAGACTAGATAATGAAATTAACGGAAAGAAAGGAACTTCTTTATATGAAAAGCATACAAAGTCGTTTATTTTTCATGCTTCTTGCTTTCATTATCCTGCCATATTTTTTATCGGTTTTAATTATTTATGGATATACAAAGGAAAGTGTTGAACAACATGAACTTCAAAACAGCAAAGAGCAAATAGATAAATTATCTATTGAACTAGATCAATATTTTAACGATATGATCAACCTGCCATATATTTTATATAGAAATCCAGATTTTTTTCAGATTTTCACTAATGGCTATGAAGATTCCATTTATTTTAATTCAATTGCAATGGAAGAAAACATCGAAACTTTTTTCCTTATGCGTTCCGAAATACGCCAAATCCGCTTTTATTTGGATAAGAATAAAGAATCTTTTACTATTTATAATGGAATGATTAGTGCAAGAAAACCACAAATTCAATTAATGAAGCAAGAATCTATGCAAGAGCTTTTGCATTTGAACTCACATTATTTAATAGAGCCTCCACATTCGATTGGAAACTATAATAATGCGGCTATTATTCCTGAATCAGACAAAACAACGGTTATGACTATCCATCATAAAATACTGGATCCGTTATCCAAAGAATTTCTTGGGATTATTACCATTGATATAGATTTAGACGAGTATGCACAGATTTGTAATAGTCTATTGCAGGAGAAAGGCGATTCCATCTTTCTTCTTAATGAGCGTGATGTTGTGATGTATACAAACAATACTTCTCTAATAGGAAAAACAACAGACCAGAATTTCTTTAATACTAACCAAAATAAGAAAAATGATATTATATTGACTAAAACTTTATCAGAACCATTCCATCAGTGGAAAATTGTAAAGGTGACGCCAAGTGATAGATTATTTTATGAAGCTAGACAAACCGCTTATACAAATATCCTTGTTGGAATAGGGGTGGGGTTACTAGGACTAATAATGATCGGCATCCTTGCCTACTATATATCACGACCTATTAAAAATCTTAGTCAAAAGGTACTTTCTATTAAAGGAGGAAACTTAAGTGTTCCTTTTAACAATAATAGAGAAGACGAAATCGGCCATCTAGAAAAGCATATGAAAGAGATGTTGGAACGTATTAATCTCCATATTGATCGCGAATACAAATTAGAGATTGAGAATAGAAAAAATCAATTACGAGCACTCAAATCGCAAGTGAATCCTCACTTTCTATTTAATGCTCTTCAATCCATCGGAGCAGTTGCGCTTCAATATAACTCTCCTAAAATCTATCAGCTTGTAACGTCCTTATCTAAAATGATGAGGTATTCCATCCGAGCAGATCAATGGGTTCTAGTCCGTGAAGAAATGGATTATATAAAAGCCTACTTAACACTACAAAGAGAGCGTTTTGGCAGTAAGCTAAAATACTCTATTAATATAAATGAAGTAATACAAGAGATAAAAATCCCTAGTATGATACTCCAACCACTAGTAGAGAACTATTTTAAACATTGCTATGAACAAGGCTATTTTGACTCTCAATTAAACATAACAGGCGAAATTAAAGAAGATTTTTTGTATCTAATAGTTGAAAATGACTACTCAAGTTTATCAGCGGAAGAACTGGAAAGATTAAACAATAATATCTATTGTGCTCCTTATCCTGGCGACTTTTCTAACGAGCATATTGGTTTAAAAAATATCCATGACCGCCTTCTTCTAAACTACGAAGCAAAAGCTGGTTTAGAGATAGATACAAACAATGGGCAGGGATTTATTGTAAAGATATATATCCAGATGCAGAATTAAATGGATGGTTCATCATCGTGAACCATTATTTCAGAGGAGGTTCATTCTATATGAAAGTTCTTATTGTAGACGACGAAATTAATGTACGTTATGTTATTCGCTATATCGGAGAATGGAAAAAACATGGAATTACTACTATTTTAGAAGCTAGTAATGGAGAAGAAGCAAAAAAAATCATAAAAAAACAAAAACCAGAAATTATCTTTTCAGACGTAAAGATGCCGAAAATGGATGGAATAGAAATAATTGAGTGGCTAGATTCTATTTCTTATCCTGGAAAAGTTATTCTAATCACTGGATTTGACGATTATACCTATATGCGCAAAGCAATTCAGTGCAGCAGCTTTGATTACTTATTAAAGCCGATTGAAGCTGAATCTTTTAACAATACACTAACGGATGCCGTGCAATCATGGACAATGGAGAATAAAGATGCTGGTGTTTTGGAAGATGCAAAAAGACTGCGCTTGAATCAATTGGCTACACAAGCCTGTATGGGAGAAGAATTTGACTTAATAGAGCTTTCTTCTTATCTTCCCAATGGAGAGGAGTATGAGCTTACACTTATTTCTTTTTATCAGATGCACCATTCTGAACCATATATCCAGTTACTTGCAGATGAACTTGTTCAAAAAAGAATAGGAAATGCTTTTACCCTTCAACATGATCATAGCCTTTGCCTAGTGATTACAACATACCAACAATGGCTTTCTGTTGAAGAATGGATTATTCAACAATTCGATATTCCTATACGAATCGTAAATGGTGCACCCCTAACATCGTTAGAAAAAATACACGAGTCTTATCAAGCGATGCAAAAAGCAGTTGAAGAACAAAATTACCGAACGATTCATCGTTTAAATGATATAGATGATGCCAAGCGAATGCAGGATATTGTTTCTTATGTTGATACTTATTATATGGAAGAATTAAGTTTAGAAAAACTTTCTAATCTATTTTTCTTAAGTCGCGAGCATATCTCCAGAAAGTTCAAACAGCAAACAGGCATGCCCTTATCTAAATATATTATGAAGCTGAGAATCGAAAGAGCAAAATTCTTGCTTCGTGAAAAAGATGATAACATTTATGCAATTGCTTTATTACTGGGTTATCAGGACGAAAAATACTTCTCCAAACTATTTAAAAAAATGGTTGGCTTAACGCCATTTGAGTACAGAAATTGTCTGAAAACGTTAGACGCAAAGTAGATAATACAACAATTTATTAATAAATGAGAGTGAAATTATGACAAAGTGGACATTCACATGGCTTATTGCAGGACTGATGATTGTTGCACTTTCAGCTTGTCAACCTAAGTCAGAAGAATACTCAAGAGAAAGAGAAACAACCGATGAACGTATCACACTAACTATACGAAATCCAAAAGTAGAAATTTCTACAGAATTTGAGGAAATGGTTATGGCATATGAACTCGAACATCCAAATATAGATATTCAAGTCCATACTGTTGGTGGTGCTGTTGATGATCTTGCTGATTTGAAAGCCCAAATTGCTGCTGGGAATGGTCCTGATATTTTTACAAATACAGGATA
This sequence comes from Niallia sp. Sow4_A1, assembly GCF_052116745.1. Lineage (NCBI taxonomy): Bacteria > Bacillati > Bacillota > Bacilli > Caryophanales > Bacillaceae > Niallia > Niallia sp. Sow4_A1. Next base: position 20,591 of record NZ_JBQKKM010000036.1, read on the forward strand.
TGACAATGCGAAAATATGGAGCGACTATTTAGAAGATCTATCTGATCAACCATGGATTAAGCATGCATATAAAGACACATTGAAACCAGTAACAATGGATGGCAAAGTGTATGGAATGCCACTTAATATAGAAGGATATGGATTCATTTATAACAAGGATTTATTCCATAAGGTAGGAATTCATACGCTTCCTAAAACGTTATCTGAGTTACAGGAAACAGCAAAAATATTAGAAGAATCAGGTATTACTCCCTTTGCAACTGGATATTATGAAGAGTGGAAGCTTGGGGATCATCTCTTAAATATTGCTTTTGCACAACAAGATAATCCTGAAGCATTTATTGCCCAACTAAACAAGGGAACCACAAATATTGCAAGCAATCAAAACTTCTTAGATATTATTTCTTTACTTGATACTACCCTCAAATATGGAAATAACAATCCCCTAACAACGGACTATAATACAGAAGTTCACCTCTTCGCTTCAGGAAAAGCTGCGATGATCCAACAAGGCAATTGGATTCAGCCAATAATTGATCAGCAATCTCCCAACATGAACATTGGATTTCTGCCGATTCCTATTAACGAGGAACCAGCTGATGCAATAGTTGTTAATGTTTCTAATTATTGGGTAGTAAACAAGCAATCATCTAATGAAAAGAAAAAAGCAGCTAAAAACTTTCTAAACTGGATGGTATTTTCAGAGCAAGGAAAGTCCTTTATGACGGAACAATTTAAATTCATTCCAGCTTTTGACCATATAGAGACACACCATCTAGGACCTCTTGCAACGGAAATTATGAATTACTACCAAACAGGAAAAATCCTTAGAGCCAACTGGTTTTCCTTTCCTGGTAGTGCACGAGAAGAATTTGGATTAGCCATGCAATTATACGTGGGCAAACAGCTAAATCGAGATCAATTGTTGCAAGAATTTCAAAAATCTTGGGATAAGGCTGCCGTTCCATCTTCCCACTAATTCCTACCTTCTAATAGCTCCCTTTTGCAGGGAGCTATTTTTTGTGTTTTTTACAAACAATCATTCTCTCTATATGAAATAAGGAAGAAGGTCCCGGACTTCTATTACATCCACCTAGTATATTCGATTTATCTTATATCAATATAAGACTAGATTTCTATCAATTTATGCCATATGCGTAGAAACTAGATTAACCTATAATTTTTATTAGAAACACGGTGAATTTGCTGGTTTGATTTAATATATCAGCAGTTCTACCCTGTCCTTATCTTTTGTTTCATCTAACACATTCTAGGAGGTAAACCATGAAATTGAACAAACCAGCTAAACAAGCAACAGTCGTATTATTGAGTACAGCTATTTTATTTGGAGGTAGTGGATCACTAACTTTTGCAAAACAAAAAGAAATGTTAGACCACAAAGAATCCTATGGTATTTCACATATCACTCGATTCGATATGGAAAACATAACCGAACAACAAAACGATTCTAAATTTAAAGTGCCAACTTTTGATGAATCAACGATTAAAAACATTCCTTCAGCAAAGGGCTATGACGAAAATGGTAATTTGATTGACTTAGATGTCTGGGATACATGGCCGCTACAAAATGCAGATGGAACGGTTGCAGAATATAATGGCTATCAAATTGTGTTTGGATTAGCTGGAGATCCTGATAAAGGATGGGATACATTTATTTACATGTTCTATAAAAAAATTGGTGATAATTCCATTAATGCATGGAAAAATGCAGGAAGAGTATTTAAAGACAGCGATAAATATGCTACCAATGATGTTATTTTAAATAATCAAGCAGAAGAATGGTCTGGTTCAGCCACTTTCACTTCTGATGGAAAAATTCGCTTATTCTATACAAATCGTCATGGCTGGGATCCTGAACATGGATTTTTTGGGAAACAAACACTAACTACTGCCCAAGTTAATGTATCTAAATTAGATGCAAATACATTAAAAATCGATGGTGTGGAAGATCATAAATCGATCTATGATGGTGGAGATGGCTCAGTATACCAAACAGTTGATCAAGCTTTTTCGGGTGGAAATTATGCAGATAACCATACTTTAAGAGATCCTCACTACGTTGAAGACAATGGACACAAATATCTTGTATTTGAAGCTAATACAGGAACAGATTATGGCTATCAAGGAGAAGAATCATTATTTAATAAAATCTATTATGGGGGAAACACTAAATTTTTCAGAACAGAAAAAAAGCAGTTATTACAAAGTCCTAAAAAGAATTTAGCAACACTTGCAAATGGTGCATTAGGAATCATTGAGATTAATGATGATTATACACTTAAGAAAGAAATGAAGCCGTTAATCGCTTCCAATACTGTTACTGATGAAATTGAACGTGCAAATATCTTTGAAAAAGATGGTAAATGGTATCTATTTACAAGTTCTAGAGGATCAAAAATGACTATTGATGGGATTAACGACAAAGATATTTACCTATTAGGCTATGTAGCTAATTCTATTACTGGACCATATAAACCTTTAAACAAAACAGGTATTGTTTTACATCAAAATCTAGATCCAAATGATGTTACATGGAACTACGCTCATTTTGCGATTCCACAAAAGAATAGTGACAATGTAGTTGTCACAAGCTATATGACAAATAGAGGATTATTTGAAGATCATAAATCCACTTTTGCCCCAAGCTTTTTATTAAATATTAAAGGGAATAAAACTTCTGTAGTTAAAAATAGCATTTTAGAACAAGGTCAAATCACTATAAATAATTAACAGTAAAACATGCCAATTACTACTTAATTGGCATGTTTTACCAATAGAAGGAAATACAGGATAAGCGCGGTGATACTACCATGAAAAAACCATCAAAACACACACAGAAAATCCTATTTCTCTTATGCCTCATTATGCTTGTCGGCATCCTCTTATTTTGGAATCAAATCACTAAGGTTTTTATTGAAACAGTAGACTACCAAGAACAGAACATTATTTCTGATGGTCAATCCTATCGTCCCAAATACCATTTTACTACTCCTGACAAGTGGAAAAATGATCCACAAAAACCAATCTATTTAGATGGGTACTATCATTATTATTACCTTTACAATGGTGATTATCCTGATGGTAATGGTACAGAATGGAGACATGCTATATCAAAAGATTTAGTCCACTGGAAGGATAAAGGGATTGCCATCCCAAAATACACAAATCAAAATGGAGACCCTTGGTCAGGTTCTGTCGTTGTTGATAAGGAAAATACTGCCGGATTTGGATATAACGCACTCATCGCAATCGTCACGCAGCCGTCAGCCAATCAGCAAAAACAAGAGCAGTTCTTATGGTATAGCCTCGATAATGGCAATACATTCACTTCATACAACGATACACCTATAATGACAAATCCCGGAACCAATGATTTTCGTGATCCCAAAATCATTTGGTCAAATGAGTATCATAAATGGATAATGTTAATGGCTGAAGGAACAAAGATTGGTTTTTATAAATCCTCTAATCTGAAAGATTGGGCATATCTCAGCGATTTTTATACAAAGGATATAGGAATTGTGGAATGTCCGGATCTTTACTATATGCAGACAAATGATGGGAGCTTCAAATGGGTGCTTGGTGCTAGCGCAAATGGAAAAACAAAGAATCAGCCCAATACTTATGCATATTGGATTGGTCATTTTGATGGAAACCATTTTACAGCTGATTATTTGGAACCCCAATGGCTTGATTATGGTTTTGATTGGTATGCTGGAGTGACCTTTGAAGATGGAAGTAATAGTAATAGTGATAATTACAAGAAAAGATATGCTTTTGCATGGATGAACAATTGGAATTATGCCGACAATACCCCTACATTGCAAGAAGGCTATAACGGAATGGATTCTGTTGTTCGACAAATTCAATTAAAAAATAATAGGGAAAATTCCTATTATTTAGCATCCCAACCAATCGAAACATACAACAATCTGGCCAAGACAAAAGATCATCTAAAGGAAATAGAAGTAAACGGCCAAAAGCAACTAGAGATGACAGGAGAAATTTATCAACTAGAGACAGATATCTCTTGGACAGAGTTAGATAATGTCGGTTTAAGACTTAGAGAATCTTCTGATCAAGAGCGATATGTGAATGTAGGAATATTTATAAAAGAAAAATATTCGTATGTAAATCGTTCTTTGACTGATCATCCAGATGAGCTGAATTCACATTCAGAAAGTAGAGCACCTTTTCCTGCTGAACAAAAACAAGTACATTTAAAGATCCTTGTTGATAAAAGTAGTATCGAGGTTTTTGTAGATGATGGGAAGATTGTTCATTCGAATTTAATATTTCCTCATATAGATGATCAAGCCATCACATTGTATTCAGATGGCGGGACAGCAATTTTTAAGAATATTACGATTACACACTTTGATTAATGGAATTGGGTACTTCTTTCTAAGACAGAAAACAGAACATATTTTTTCATTAATTGTCAGCTTTCCTTTTACCATATATACTGTACGGTTTATCCCATGAGTGATGGCATTTTTTCTTAAGTGTAAGAATCTTATTTGAAAACAAATCCTATTATACACTCTATTTAGATTCAATATGTAAAAGGCACTTTTCCTTTTTTAAGAAAAGTGCTTTTCATATTTTAATTTTTTATTTTACTACCCTTATTCTTATTTCCTTTGTAAGTTCAGTTTCAGGATGCTTAACCTGTATGTTTGTTCCCCCTGGTTTTAATGCTTTAATGAAAATACCTTTTCCATCGCTATCAGACTCCGTTATTTCAATTATGTCTTGTTCATCGATATCCCAACTAAAAGGAGAACTGCTCTTAATCCAATCTGGCTTTAAAATCGCATTAATAGTTTGGGTTTCCCCTTCTTTTAGGGTTAAATATTCCGAACTTACTACTATACGTTCGACTTCATTTTCCTTTGGGCGTTCTCTCCATGTTGAATATAAAGGATAAAAGTCTAGTGAAGCAACCTTCATGCTGCCACCTTTTGCATATAATTCTATTCCGTTGCTCGTAGGCTGGGAATAGATTAAATTCGTAAAGACATATTCCCCATCATTTATAAACACCTCAACAGATGATTCATCAACAAATCCTCTAATCTTTATTCGTTTGTCCTTAACAGGGTAAGGAGTTGTATGGTTATTCCCAAATTGAAAGGGATTCCCATTTCGATCCAATAACGTTTCTAACCCAGCACGAGATCTATCTAAGAATAGTTTATTATCTTTCGTATTTACACCTATAACCGTATTTTCGCCCTCTGATTGTCGAACTCGAATACCGAATTCCTCTACTTTTTCCCATTCCAGCACAGCTTCAAATTCATATGTAGTACCAGAAAAGTCTTCAATAAAGTGCTCCCCATTAACCTCCATAGGATCAAAAGCAATATGATTGACACGTAAACTTTCTAATTCCCTAACAGGTTCTTGAAATAAGTTAATACTTCCATCCTTAACTGTTTTCAGATGTAGTTCACGAGGAATAGACATAGACCCCTTCCATGGTTCCGTTGGCGATTGATAAGGATATCTCCAATTCGCCATCCAACCTAACCAAATTCGGCGACCATCTTTTTCCGGGATATCAGAAAAGGACTGAGCAGCATAAAAGTCTTGCCCAAAATCTGTTGTTAAAATAGTTTCTGGAGCATTATCATTAATAAATTGTGTTCCGTCAAACTCTCCAATAAAATACTGAGCAGTTGATCCATTTGTTTCTTCATTATCTCCAACACTAACTTGCAATACCCATTTCTTATTATTCCCATCACCATCTACAGGCAATTCGAATAAATCAGGACATTCCCATACAGCTGCATGAGATCCCTCCTTATCCCCAAATTGACTCTGAAACTCCCAGTCAATCAAATTATCAGAACGATAAAACGTTACACTTTGATTTGTCGAAACAACCATTATCCATTTTTTTGTAATCTCATGCCAAAATACTTTTGGATCGCGAAAATCCTTTATTCCTGGGTTTGAAATAACCGGGTTTCCTTTATATCTTTCCCATGTTCTCCCATTATCTTTACTATAAGCAATACTTTGGGATTCACCTCCCTCTGTATTTGTATAGATGGCAACAAATCCGGCTTTTCCATCAAAAAATCCTGTGGAATCATTCCAATCCACTACAGCGCTTCCAGATAATGCTTGCCCTAGATGATCATGTTCCAAGGCAATCGGTAAATGTTCCCAATGTAATAAATCCCTGCTCACTGCGTGTGCCCAATTACCATTTTTTTGATGAAATAGATGATACTCTCCCTCAAAAAAGATTAGTCCATTTGGGTCTGCTAAATTTCCTGTAGGTGTTGAAAAGTGATATTGAGGTCGATACAATTCTGTATAATAATCAGAAGTGGCAGCTTCCATATTATCAGGTCTCAATGCATTCAAGTTATTCTCTTCCTTTCCCATTTGGTTGATACTACAGCCAGTTAATAAGCATGTAACGGACCAAAAAACTGTTAATATTCTTTTTTTCAACTTGTTTCTCCCCCTCTCCTCATTTTTAAAAATTCATTTATTCTTCCTTTTTATTGACTACTATAAAGTCTTCGATTTGATGAAGAGTAGGCATGGCAGGAATTCCACCTTTGTTTGTTGCAACATATGCTCCCATCGCATTTCCAAAATCCAAAATCTGCTTTAATATAGCTTCTTTTATATTAAAATCCAATAAATCCCTCTTTAATAATTTATAAAGAACGCCAGCAAGGAATGCATCACCACATCCAGTTGTATCAATAGCTTTTACAGCTGCTCCTGGGACAAATACTAAGCCATCTTCTCCATATGCATAGCTCCCCTTATCTCCCACTGTTACAAAAAGCAGCCGTAAATGAAACTTTTTGTATAACTGCTTTGCTCCAGAAAAAATATCTGTTGTGTTCGTTAAAAATGCTAATTCTTCTCCCGAAACTTTTACTATATCTGCAAAATACAAGAGTGCTTCGATTTGCTCTTTTGCCTCTTCTAAGCTTTGCCATAGTAATGGACGTAGATTGGGATCCAGTGAAATAATCTTATTCTGTTCTTTGGCATAATTTAATGCTAATAAAGTTGCTTCTCTTGATGGCTCATTTGTCATGGATATTGATCCAACCTGTAATATTTTAGCATCAGCTATTAATGATAAGTCCACATCATCCTTAGATAACATCATGTCCGCACCAGGCTGTCTATAAAAATTAAAAGAACGATCTCCCTGATGATCAATATGCACAAAAGCTAGTGTCGTTTTTATTGGGGAATAAACAATTCCATTTGTTTGCACCCCTTTATTCTGTAAAGTAGACACGAGTAATTCACCAAAGTAATCCTTTCCTATACACCCAATAAATTCTGTTCTCATCCCCAAACAAGATAAAGCCACTAGAACATTCCCCGGAGCTCCACCTGGATTGGCAACAAGAATGGGAAACCCTTGTTCATTTTCACCTTGGGGAGTAAAATCAATTAAAATCTCTCCTAACGCTGTTACATCGCTCATTATCTCTACACCACTTTTCTAACTTTTTTCCATTGAATTTCGTATAAAATAGCCAGAGGATAGATTCATCCAATCCCCTGGCTTTCCGTTACATATCAATTTTTAGAAGGAACAGATACCTTTCCATATACTAGATTCACTTCCCCATCTTCTGCAAATAAACATACTCGTTTACTTACTTTATCAGGGAAAATTAAACTTGTTAATGCTTGCTCTCCGCCATTGATAAATAGTTCTAATGAGGCGGAATCTACAATTATTCGTAGATCTAGTGAATGAGAATCCTTAAGACAAACTCGCTGCAATTTAGGAAAATTATCAGAAAAATCAACCACCCCAGATTTTTCACGAGACAGACTTAGTACATTTTCTTTAACATCAATAGTAATTGTTGTATTCTGTGAATCTGTATGTTCTATCGTTAATCCGTACTTATTTGCATTTATATTTTTTAAGGAAAGGATTATCTCGGTGTATTCATAATCTACTTCAAAAATAGTGCTCTCTTTGTCCGAAATAACTGTTTCAGTTCTTTCTTCTTTTCTATCAAAATAGGTATCTAATTCTCTTACTAAATTTTGGACAAGATAATATTCTCCCTTCTTCTCACGAAGTTCTAGTTCTCTAGGGAGAGTCATCTGACTTCTCCATCCTTCTGTTGGAACTTGATTAGCATAACGCCAATTACTCATCCAGCCTAGATAAATTCGTCTTCCATCTGCTTCAGGAATATCAGAAAAACTTACCCCAGCATAGTTATCCTTACCATAGTCTAGCCATTTTATATCTTCATGTTCGGGTGTAAATTCCTTTCCATCAAATGAGCCCACAAAATATTGCGTGCGAGATCCTTTATCATATTGAAGATTATCTCCAATACTGACAATAAGCACCCATTTTTTATTATTTGAATTGTCTATTGATAATTCAAATAAGTCTGGACATTCCCATACCCCTTCGTGACAACCACAATTCTCTCCAAATTCACTTTCAAACTTCCACTCTTTTAAATTTGGAGAGGAATAGAAAGAGATTGATTGTCCTGTAGCTAGAGCCATAATCCACTTTTGAGTTTCTTTATGCCAAAAAACTTTAGGATCTCTAAAATCAGGCTTTGAAGGGTGAGCAAGTACAGGATTACCGTCATATTTAATCCATGATCTTCCCTTATCTATGCTATATGCCAAACTTTGTTTCTGTCCTGCCAGCTTGCCATGAACTTGCTCCAAGTGATGGGTAAAAATAGCCACTAACCCTGGTTCGTCGTTGAAAAAGCCTGTTGTATTATTCCAATCTACAACTATGCTACCTGAAAAAATAGTTCCATTTTCATCAGGATGTAAAGCTATCTCTAATTCATCCCATACGATTAAATCTTTGCTGACTGCATGCCCCCAATGCATTGGCCCCCATGTACTGCCATGTGGATTATATTGATAAAATAAATGATACTCATCTTTAAAAAACACTAAACCATTCGGATCATTCATCCAATTTTTTTTTGGAGAAAAATGCAAGGCTGGTCTGTATTTTTCGAGTTTATTAATCTTCAATTTCATGCCTCCAATTAATTTACTGTTCTATCATATCCTTCTTGCTTAATTTGCAACCAAGTGCTTAAGCCTAGTCTCTCTAGTTCTTTCAAGTAATCTTCCCATTCTTCCTCAATTTTCCCACTACTCATCCATTCCGCTCTTTTTCTATTTACATAAGCAAATAAATCTGTTTCAATTTTTGCCTTTTCATCTGCCTCCTCCAGTGAGAAAAATACGGGTGGATAAAAATTCTCTGCTTTAATATGAGAAACCATATTCTCTTCTAAAATATTTAATCTCCAAGCAGCATCATCTGGTTTTGTTGTATATACACCGTAATATTCATCTAGTATAGCTAATGGACCTGCAACACTCGTTTTTTCTCTTAATTCAACAGGGGCTGTACCGTCTAATGAAAGATGCTTTAACATACCAGCTTCCTTATCCAGTTCAAAAATATTTTGTTGTTTCGTATCACCATATGTTCCCCAGTTATTTTGAACAGATTGTAGTGGTTCATATAGTTGATCAATCCATTTAGCTGTTAACTCTAAATTTTTATTCGCACTTGTGATAACCATTCTTCCCCTATCAAGACCAAAGCCATTTGTTTGCGCAACATTTTTTTCACCAGTAGGTCCTTCTAATGGCGGCATTACATCATAAGTATCATTCATTCCAGTAATATTTCCTTTATCCCAAGTAAAGTAAAGACCGTATTTAGAATCTTTTCCTTTAGCTACATACTTATTCCAATCCTGTTCATATGCTTCTATATCAATTAAGCCTAAATCATTTAGTTCATTAAAGAATTTTAACGCTTCTTTATATCCTTCTTCTGCTGCAGTAAAAATAACTTTCCCTTCATTGGAAACAACCGTATGATCCCAGTTATCTCCTAGACCAAAGGAAGCAAATAAAAAGGCTGGGTCTTCTCCCCCTTGATTTACAATAAAAGATAATGGTATTTCATCTGCTTCTCCATTACCATTTGGATCTTGTGTTTTAAAAGCAAGAAGTACCTCTTTCAGTTCTTCAGTTGTTGTTGGCATTTCCAGCCCTAAATTATTTAGCCATTCTACATTTATCCAAGGAAGGCAATCAACTACTTGAATGCGACTCTTTCCACTGCCAAGCTCTTCAATCCAAGGAAAACTGTATATATGTCCATCTGGTGCTGTAATCATCGATTTATATTCTGGAGCTTCTTCCAGCACCTTTTTAAAATTAGGCATATACTGATCAATTAAATCTTCAACTGGTATGATGGTTCCATCCTTTGCATATTTCAATAAATCATAATCACCAAATGCAGCATCTAAAATGGCGTCTGGCAGGTCTCCGCTTGCTAACGCTAAATTTCGCTTCTCAACAAATTGATCTTTTGTATAGTTTTTCCAATCAATATGAACACCTGTCTGCTCTTCTAATCTTTGATAGATTAGCTTTTCATTAGGGTCTGTTGGTGCCAAAGCAGAGCTCTGTGTCATAAAACGAAGTGTGACTTTCTCTTCCAAAGGAAATGTAACATCTGTTAGTTTTAAGTCTTCTGTTGAAGCACTTTTACTTGCCCTTTCACCACTACAACCTGTTAGAACAAGGCCAGCAACAATAAAAGTTGAAAGAAGCTTATTGATATTCCCCATAAATGAAACCCTCCATATGCTTTTGTTTTTAAAAAATTATTTTAAAGATCCTACCATAACACCTTTTTCAAAGTATTTCTGGAAGAATGGATACATAATTAGAAGTGGTAAGCTTGAAATGACAATTGACGCATATTTTATTTTTTCTGCTAATTTACTTAGCTCTGCCATTGCTAATTGATCACTAATCATTCCAGGCTGAACTTGGTTTTGAATTAGGATGGATCTTAAAACTAGCTGCAATGGATGTAATTCTTGATCCTCTAAGTAAATCATTGCATCAAAGTAGGAATTCCATTGTCCAACAAAAGCATATAAAGCGATTACAAAAATAATCGGTTTAGACAATGGCAAAACTATTTTTAAAAATATTTTCAATTCAGAAGCACCGTCGATTTTAGCTGCCTCAAACAGCTCTTTTGGCAGCCCTTTAAAAAAGGTTCGTGCTAATATAATATTCCAAACACTAATTGCTCCAGGCAAAATAATGGACCAAATAGTATTGAGCATTCCTAAATCCTTCACTACTAAATAGGTAGGAATCAGTCCACCATTAAAAAACATCGTGATTAGGAAGAATATCATAATCACATTCTTCCCTTTAAATCCATCAAGAGAAAGCGGATATGCAGCAAATATCGTGATAATTATTGTGACAATCGTAAAACCTAGTGAATATATAACTGAATTGATAAATCCTTTTATCATTAAATCATCTTGTATAATACGTTTATAACCTTCTAGACTCCAATCAGAGGGATCTAAAGAAAATCCTTTACTAAGCAGAATATTAGGATCTAAAAAGGAAGCCAATAGAATATAAAGTAATGGTAATACAACTATTAAAACAAGTAATATCAAAATTATTTTGTTGCTTAAAAGAAGCATTTTATCTGTTTTTGAATGGTTCTTCATCGGTTATCCCCCCTTTTTAATATAGCCCTTCTCCTTCATTTAACTTCTTCACTACAAAATTCACGAATACTAATAAAACTACGTTAATAACAGAATTAAACAACCCTACCGCTGTGGAATATGCATAATCCCCGGCCTGCAACCCTACTTTATATACATAAGTTGGCAGTATCTCCGAAGTAGGTAGATTCATAGAAGTTTGCATTAAGTAAGCCTTTTCAAATCCTATCGCCATAATTCCCCCTGCCCCTAGAATAAACAACACTGCCATTATTGGTTTAAGAGTAGGCAGATCAATATGTCTTATCCTTTGCAAAAGTGTTGCTCCATCGATTGTTGCAGCATCATGTAATTGAGGATCAACGTTCGCAAGTGCAGCAACATAAATAATGGACGACCATCCCGCCGCTTGCCATATTCCCGATAAAATATAAATAGATCTAAAATATTCAGGATCTGTCATAAATGAAATAGGTTTATCGTTAAATATAGATAATAGTGAATTTATTGGACCTGTTGGTGACATAAAGATAAATAACATTCCTGTAATGACAACAACAGATATAAAATTCGGTGCATACAATATTAACTGGATATTTTTTTTGATAGCAGCTCTCCGTACTTGGTTTATACTAAGTGCTAAAATAATGGGTACCGGAAAGCCCAGTATCAAACCATAAAAACTTAATTTAAGCGTATTAACAAAAATCTCTTTAAAATTTGGCGAAGTTAAAAAATCCTTAAAGTGTGTTAAACCTACCCAATCGCTTCCGATAATTCCCTTCATTGGGCTAAAGTCCTTAAAAGCGATTATTGCTCCATACATTGGGATATATTTAAATACAATTGTTAAAATAATGGCAGGTACTAAAAAAAGATACAAAGCGTAGTTTTTTTTAAAATATTGAATAAAGTTTTCGTTTTTTTTCGCAGGAATAAATTTACCTTCTATTTTATTTGATGTGTTTTTTTTCAATGTTTTTTTTTCAGGTACTGAAATTGACAATTTATTTCGCCTCCTTCTAGAAAAAATATTGAGTTGAGTGAATGTCAACCGCTTGACATATCCTTAAATCTCCTTTCTCAAATCATAAATATATATCGCTTTCACATTTCATTATGTCAACCGCTTGATATTTTTTATTTTAAACGCTTTCATAATATATGTCAACCGCTTGACTTGTTTATTTTTAAAAAATACAATCTAAATTTTTAGATTATATTTTATCAAAGAAAATCCTATCTTATTTGTCTCGTTCGGGAACTAATCTGAATGGGGTCTAAAATCCTTTCATTATCGATTGCATTAGGTCGTCTCATTTTTTAGCAATTGAACAGGTAAAATAACTTCCATTTTTTCATCTTTATTTACTTCATTAATAATGTCCATTAATCTTAATACAGCTGAGTGTGCAATTTCCTCAATTGGTTGTTTAATTGTGGTTAATTGAGGTAACAACCTCCTTACACTTTGCGTGCCATCATACCCTACAACTTTTAATTGATTGGGAATCTGAATTCCTAGTTCACTCGCTACTTTCAAACAAGTTGATGCTATTAAATCATCACTAGCAAAAATCCCATCCGTTTCAGGGTGCTCTATAAATATCTTTTTGATTGTTTCTGCAGTTGCTTCCTCATCAAAAACGCTATTCAATTCATAGGTAATGGGATTAGCTACATGGTCTTCATAGGCTTTTCTTCTATTTTGGGTTGGTGTCTCTAACTCGCTTGGTCCATTTATATGAACAATTGCTTTACAACCTTGATTAAGTAAATGTTGAACAGCCAATTTTCCACCCTCATAGTTATCAGAACCTATTACAGGAATGGTCGGTGATAAGTAATGGTCAATTGCGACAATAGGAAGCTTAGAATTCTTATATATTTCAATTCCACGATTATAGGAACAAACAATAATTCCATCTACTTGATGCCTAATAAGCATCTCTGCATATGAAGTTTCTTTCGCCACTTGTCCTAAACTATTACAGAGAATAACTTTAAACTCATGAGTGGAGCATATATTCTCTATATATAAAGCTAATTCACTAAAAAAGGGATTATTAATTGTCGGCAAAATAAGGCCAATAAAATTGGTCCGTTTTTTAAAAAGAGAGCGTGCTATATCATTAGGATAATAATTTAAATCCTTAATGGCTTGCTCTACTTTTTCTCTTGTTTTTTCACTTATATATCCCCGATTATTCAAAACACGTGAAACCGTTGTTGGTGAAACACCTGCCAACTCTGCTACATCTTCTAATTTTACTTTCATGATTACCACCCGAAAAATCATAAATTATTTTCCACTTAAATTGTATATGTTAACCGTTTTCATACATATTATCACAAACTTGTTCTTTTTGCATCTTTCTTCTACCCAATATATTCCTTCTGCACATCTAATCTAAATCACAAAAGTCGCCTTAAGGCTTAAAGTGATAAAAGGATTTGAAAGTAATTCCTTTTCATTTGTTTTCTAATCAAGGAATATCGAACTTTTACTTCAGAGGTATTATTTTCCTCTCCTATGTCTATTATGAAAAATAGTACATAAAAAGGAAAATCATTCCACAACTGTTTTTATTATGAGGTGAGATATGGAAAACATAAATAAGAAAAAGAAGGTATCCAGTCATTTGGACGAGAATGTAGGATACCTAAAGGAAGAATTGGGTGTTGGCCAAAACTTTGACATGATCCATTTAGATGTCGAATATGCTGGAATCCGAATGGCTATGTTTCTTGTAGATGGATTAGTAAAAGATGATATATTACATTTACTCATGAAGTTCCTTGCAAAAGTAAAAAAAGAGGAATTAAGAAAAGATGTTTTAAATAAATTATTGAGTACCTATATTCCCTATATAGAAATTAGTACAGTTGATGATTTAAATAAAGTTGTCGATAATGTCCTGTCTGGTCCAACAGCTCTGCTTATTGACGGTATTGACGAAGTGCTGTTAATTGATGCCAGAACCTATCCTGTTAGGGGGCCACAAGAGCCTGATACAGAAAGAGTTGTTCGTGGTTCCCGTGATGGATTTGTAGAAACAATTGTCTTTAACACCGCGCTAACAAGAAGAAGGATTAGAGATCGAACGCTGCGAATGGAATTTATGCAAGTAGGGCGTCGTTCTAAAACAGATATCGTTATTTGTTATATTGGTGATATTGCGGACCCAGATATGGTCGAGCAATTAAAGGAAGCTATGTCAAATATTGATACAGATGGATTACCAATGGCTGAAAAAACAATTGAAGAATTTATTTCGGGGAACAACTGGAACCCCTTCCCAAAAGTACGTTATACAGAACGACCTGATACAACAGCCATCCATCTTTTTGAAGGGCATGTATGTATTTTTGTAGATGGCTCCCCATCTGCGATGATTACGCCTGTTACTTTCTGGCATCATTTGCAACATGCTGAAGAATACCGAAACAATCCCCTTGTTGGTGCATATTTACGTTTTGTTCGCTACTTAGGTGTGTTTGCTTCGATTTTCTTATTGCCTTTATGGTATTTAGTAAGTATAGAACCAAGTCTTCTGCCTGGATCTCTATCCTTTTTAGGTCCGAATGAATTAGGGCAGGTCCCATTAATCATTCAGTTTCTTTTAATAGAAGTTGGATTGGATATGCTTCGTATGGCTGCCATTCATACACCTACATCATTAGCAACCGCATTAGGACTTGTGGCTGCCTTAATGATTGGACAAGTAGCAGTGGAGGTTGGGCTTTTTTCAAACGAGGTCATTTTGTATTTTTCCATTGCTGCAATCGGAACTTTTGCGACACCTAGTTATGAGCTTGGTTTAGCAAACAGACTTGTTCGTATTGCTTTATTAATATCTACCGCTATCTTTAGAGTACCAGGATATATCTTTGGTGTAGCTTTATTTATTATCTTCCTTGCGAGAATGAAATCTTTTGGGGTTCCATATCTATGGCCCTTCATTCCATTCAATTACCGTGCAATGAGAGATATTCTTGTCAGAACACCAATTCCTTTGAAAAATCGCCGTCCTCGTATTTTGAATCCTAATGATCCTGATAGATAATTTAGTTCCAGGCCAATCCTGCAAAGAATAAGAATAACAGCCTTGGTTTACCTAAGGCTGTTTTCTTTATGCTTGCAAATCCCTTGAAAGAGGATAATGCCCCATCTACAAAAGCAAGGGTAAAGCCTTATCCCTTTTCTTCCTTCCCCTCTATCCCAAAGACTCCCCTCCCTATCTGATAACCAAAAAGATCGTATTCAAAAAAACTAAACAGGTACCTAATAGTATTCTTTGCATAGTTTATAAAGAACCAATGGCCAGAAAGAATAGGTGGAAATGCTATGTTAAAAAAGGTTTGATGATGGAACGGTCAGCTTTAAAGAGAGAAAAATACATTTTAGTAAATACCGATGCGGAGAATATCATCTTCTACAAGCTTCCTTAACATAGCTAACAAATAAAATAAGAGGAGATGATGCTTCTATATGAAAAAAAGAATGAGATATAAGACAATGGCTCTATTCTTGGGATGGATGCTGCTTTTCTCTACCTTATTGCTTTCTGCTTGTTCCATACCAAATCCACTAGGTGAGAATAGTAGCAATGATAAAGTATTTCGTATAGGTTATCAAAAAAATGGACCATTACTTATTTTGAAGGAACTAGGTACATTAGAAGAACGCTTAGAACCCCTTGGATATAAAGTAGAATGGTATGAATTTCAAGCTGGTCCAGCTTTACTTGAAGCATTAAATACCGGAAGTATAGACTTTGGTCGATCCGGTGATTCTCCTCCAATCTTTGCGCAAGCTTCTGATTCTACCTTACGATATGTTGCTGCAGGAAAATCAAAGTTTGAAGGCTCTGGCATTTTAGTGAAAAATGACTCTTCCATCAAAACATTAGCGGACTTAAAAGGGAAAAAAGTTGGTTTCGCCAAAGGAAGTAGTTCCCATTATTTATTAGTAAATGCTTTAGAAAAAGCTGGTTTAAGCTATAGTGACATAGAACCTGCTTATTTATCGCCTGGCGACGCTAGAATTGCCTTTGAAAAAAAAGAAATTGATGCTTGGGTTGTATGGGATCCTTTTACTGCTGATACCCAGTTACAAGCAGATGCAACACTATTAGTAAATGGAGAAGGCTTAACTAGTGATCGAGATTTCTTCCTAGCTTCCTCTAATTTTCTTCAAGAAAAGGAAGACATCATTAAAGTAGTTATGGAAGAAGTACAAAAATCATGTCAGTGGGCAAATGATCATCCAGAAGATTTAACAAAAATGCTCTCCTCTATTTTGGGTATAGATGAAGCCTCTATGAAAATGGCAGTTGAAAGGAGAGTGTATGGCGTAGAAGAAATAAATGACACGATTATAAAAGAACAGCAAGAAATTGCAGATACCTTTTATACTCTCCAACTTATACCAAAGAAAGTAAAGGTGAGTGAGAACGTTTATACACTAGATTTAAAGGATGAAGAAAATTGAAGAAAACATTTCTCTACTTCATAAAAAAATTATTGCCGTGGGGCATTCCTATTTTACTGCTAATTGGGTGGCAATTGGTTATTAAGACAGGGATTATTTCGTCAAGAATACTTCCAGCTCCATCAGATGTTTATCTGGCTGCCATAAACTTGTTTCAAACTGGAGAACTCACTCATCATGTATGGATTAGTTTATGGAGAGCGTCTATTGGATTTCTGATCGGTGGTACAATTGGATTCGTGTTAGGTCTATTAAACGGCTTATTTCGATTTACGGAGCTATTGCTTGACACTTCTATTCAAATGTTACGAAATATTCCTCATTTAGCTTTAATACCATTAGTCATTCTTTGGTTTGGGATTGGGGAAGAAGCAAAAGTATTTCTCGTAGCTTTAGGGGTTTTATTCCCCGTCTACCTTAATACCTACCATGGTATTAAAACCGTTGATAAAGGGTTAATCGAAATGGGAAGAATGTATGGCCTCAATGGCTTTTCTCTCTTCCTAAATGTTATATTTCCAGGTGCGCTTTCTTCCATCCTTGTAGGTTTACGATTTTCATTAGGAATTATGTGGATTACTTTGATTGTTGCTGAAACAATATCCTCTACTTCTGGGATTGGCTATATGGCAATGAATGCGAGGGAATTTATGAGGATGGATATAATCGTATTAAGTATCCTTTTGTATGCATTACTTGGAAAACTTTCAGATGTAATCGCACGCTTTATGGAAACACGATGGCTTAAATGGCATCCTAGCTACCAAAAACATTCCTAATGAAAGGAGGATTGGAAGATGAGTAAAGAAAAAATATATCTAGAAATGAAAAATCTAGAAAAAAGCTACAATAAGACAAAGGTCTTAAATTCTTTAAATCTCACAATAAATCGAGGCGAATTTATTGCGATTGTCGGAAAAAGCGGATGTGGAAAAAGTACATTATTGCGCTTACTGAGTGGATTAGAAAAACCAACTAAAGGGGAAATACTAATCGACGGGAAACCTTTAAATAGCTTAAACAGTGAAGCCTGTATGATGTTCCAAGATGGTCGCTTACTTCCATGGAAACGAGTCCTAGATAATGTCAAATTAGGGATAAAAGGGATTCACCGTAAGGAAGCAATCCAGGTTTTGCGTGATGTTGGATTAGAAGACAAAAAAGATGAATGGCCTGCAAATCTTTCTGGCGGTCAGAAACAAAGAGTTGCATTAGCTCGATCTCTTATGCATAAACCAAGGTTGCTGTTACTTGATGAACCCCTTGGAGCATTGGATGCTCTTACTCGTCTTGAAATGCAATCCATGATTGAAAATATTCAAATGACCCATGGATTTACCTCCTTATTAGTAACACATGATGTCGAAGAAGCTGTAGCACTTGCAGATCGAGTCATTATTCTTCAAGATGGAGTGATCGCACAAGATATACCAATTGCTTTAGAAAGGTCACGTCAGCGAAATCATACTGTTTTTGCTTCTCTAGTAAACGATATATTGAAAAAAATCCTCCAGCCAACCGATGAAAAGTCCCATCGAACGATAGAGGATGAACGAAACTTAGCATTAAAAACTATTCCAAAACTAAATTAATGAGTATAAAAGGAGGGGTCTGACTATCGTTTGCCCTTCTTCTTTTTCTATCATTAGGCACTTAAAAACCTTAAACTAGCCTTTTATACAAGGTTACCCCCATCATCCAAGATACATTTTACTGATAGTCCTCCCTATTATTATGAAGAAAACCTTATATTAAAGGTCATTCCTTTCTATGTCTCTGCATACACTTGTTATTATAGTGGACATGCATATTAAATGAGGGATGATTTTTTGAGAAAAAAAAAGCCGGTAACTTATTCACCTTATCGATTGAGAAGAATATGTAGAAAATACTCCTTCATTTTGCTAGGAGCAATTATACAAGGATGCGCAATGGGTATATTCCTTTTCCCAAATTCTATTCCTTCAGGAGGAGCTGGCGGTTTAACTGTTCTCTTCCATTATTTTTTTAACATCCCCCTAAGTATTATTCTTTGGATAATAAATGCTTCTATGCTCCTTTTTGCCATCCATTTCTTAGGCAGTAGCAGTGCAGTTGGAACATTATTTGGAATAACAATCACCTCTTTAGTCGTTAACATTTCCCAAACTTATTTGAGTACTCCCTTTTCCAATGTGTGGATGGATATGCTTATTGGATCCTTGATACTGGGAACAGGGATCGGTATTCTATTAAGGCAAGGTGTATCGAATGGTGGAATTGGAGTAATCGCTTTAATCATTTCCAAATATAAAAACATTAACCCAGGGAAACCATTATTTTGGATAAATGGCGTAATATTTGTCATTACTGCTTATATTATTGATTGGCGAATTGTAATACAAGCTCTCGTCTGCCAATGGTTATCTACACAAATTGTTGCATTTCTCTATAATTTAAAAATTCGTCTAACCATATCAACTCCTGCGTTTGCATGGCGAAAAAAATAATAATGCTGTTTGGGAAACATCCCAAAATAGCATTATTATCTGCCTTCAATAGGCTCCAAAAAAGAAATCACTTCTTTTTTTTCCGCTTCTTTTTGGTCTTTTTTCCCCTTTTCTCCCTCTGGCTGTTTTTTATCCTCTACTTTAATTAATAACAAGGCAAGAAGACCCACTACACAAGTAAATCCAGCTATTGATAAAAACATACCTAATCGTGACCAATCCATCAACCTTCCGAAAATTGGTGGACCTATTGCAACTCCTAAGAACCGTACAGAGCCATATAAAGAGGTAACGAATCCTCTTCTTTCTTTGCCTACAGCCCCAGTAATAAAACTATTGATGCAAGGTAAAATCAAACCAGTTCCAACACTGCTGACTGCAAGGACTGCTATAAAAGGTACGAGGCTCTTAAACAAACTCAAAGTCGCATAAGATGCGGTAACAAAAAGAAATCCAAGTACAATTAACTTTTTCATTAGCTTTTGATTTTTGCCTATTTTACTTCCTGTAATATAGGAAGTTGTACACATTACTAATAAGGGAATTGCTAATATTAACCCCTTTATAACACCGTCAATTTTATACGTTTTCTCTAAAGTATCTGATAAATAAAAAAGGATACCAAAGAGTGTAAATAAACAAGTTGCACCTGCTAAGTATGCTGTAAATAACCATTTTCCTTCATGCTTAAAAACACTTAATAACCCTTTAATATATTTGCTTGGGGCAGGAGGTTTTTTACTATGCTCCTTTTCTCTAATGAAAATCCATGACAAAATAATAGATATACATACAACCATCGGAAAAGCAAAAAATACGCCATACCAAACAATTAAGGCAATTGCAGAACCAAGTATCGGAGAAAGTACTTTCCCAAATCCATTTGATGCTTCCACAAGCCCCAAAATCCTACTTTCTTTCGCTCCTTTATATAAATCGGCAGTTAATGCCATTGCTATCGGAGCGGTTCCAGCAGCACCTATCCCTTGTAAGGATCTCCCTACTAAGATCCATGTGTAAGCATGCGAAAATTTGGCTGCAGCAAATCCAGCTACTATTCCACCAATTCCATATAAAAACAAAGCAGGAATAATAACAGACTTTCTCGTGAAACGATCCGATAAATAACCTAAAATCGGAATAAAAAAAGCGGCAACTACTGAAAAAACCGTTATGGTCATACTAGCTTGAAAAGCAGAGAGATTAATTTCAGATTGCATTTTTGGCAATATTGGTATAAGCATGGAATTTCCTAGTGTCATGATGAGCGGAATAGAACCAATCGCTACTGCTGTCATTTTTGTATTTTTTTTCTTTTCCACAAATACTACCTCCATTAACTATACATCCGTATTCCATAAATTTTGCGATTTCGATAATCTTTAGTTAGATTATCCGTAGATAGAAAAGTTATTCCGTTTTACAAAATAATGTTTATACCCAGAATACAAAGACTTAGGAAGGGAAAAATAAAATACAACTAAGTAATACAAAGCAATAGTTTCTAAAACTCAACAACGGAGGAAAAAAATTGAAGTTATTTATAGAATATATCCTGGATGAAATAGAGCAAATGGGATTGAAGAAAGGATTTCGCACCTCCCTTTCCTCTAGTAAGAATGAGGAGAACTATCTTAGAGGTACATTACAGTATTTTGATAAAGACTTCTTTATTCACTTTGTCATATTCTTCAGTTATCCTGAAAAAAATCCAAATTTAACTTATACCTTCTGGATATTAAATCACCACGGGAATGAACAGTTGCTAAAAAATGATAGTGGCAAAGAAAGCGATGAGGATGAGGAAAATAATAAAAAGAAAAAGGTAGATTTAATTAAGGAACATTGCCTTAGCGAAATAAATGTAAACATCTCTAAAGGAGAGGAAATCCAAAACTTACTAAATAAAATCGAAATTATTCTTTCTAAGGAAATCGTTATTACTTAATGTTCATTCACTAATGTTTTTTATTATAATCCTCCTACACAAAAGCAATAAAATTGCCTTTTAATCACCTCACAAGGAGAAAAAGGCAATTTTTATTAATTTTCGCTTTTCACCCCATAAATAATCAGCCCAACCCCTAATAATATCCACATCATCTTAACAAAGGAGATTTTATCTGTTAACCCCCATAAGCCAATAAAGGTGGTTGCTATAAGCACAAGAGGGCCTACAATTGCTAATGAGCTATTTATTATAAGCGCTTTTTCTATCTCATTTGCCTTCAGCATTAAAAGTGCTGCAGTAATTTCAATGCTTCCTGATAATAATCTTAGGATAACCATTCCGAGAACCGCTTTTTCAATGAACGATAACATATACTCCTCCCGCCAATAGCAAAATTTACTATCATTATATGCAGAGGCAATTTTTATAGGACAGGTTTTTAAAGTTCTTAATAGAATTCTGATTAATAATAAAATAATACCAATATAAACGAAACCTATTGTTTAAAAGGATTCTGTCTGTTTTTCTCCATCTCCCTAATACATGAATTACAATAGCCTACCTCGCCATAAAATTTATACCACTGTTTACACTTTAGACACTTCTTATGTAAGACATCATTAATCATCAAATCATATCCGTAATATGTCATGACTTTCTCAATTTTCATTTCATCTCTCCCTTTCTTCTCTTTATCCTTTGCTACAGTATGCCGAGCGATATGGAGTGGTGATAGCAATAAGGATTTTTATGGGAAAGTAGGAGATTCGAACGATAAAAAAGAACTGCACCATAAATTTTAAGGCACAGTTCTTTTCTTATCTTTTTAGTGCTGCTTATTTGGTAATTTTCCTTCTGGATGTCCTTTGCCATGCTTTTTATTTTTCTCTTGCTTCTTTTGATCATTCTTTAATTTTTCAACAAACCGATTCGTATTTTCCATTATTATCCCTCCTATAAATGTTCATGTTATTTTATCCGATTATCGGCCATTGCATTCCTTTCCAATCCTTTCGTTTTAAATTGAATATTTAGCAAATTAAAAAAGTGCCTCTCCGTTTGGATTAGTACACATAACAAATATAGTCTAATTATTTAAACGAAGTCTTCAAGTCACCTTCCATTATCGATTTATTCGATAATACCTATCTATATTATCCTCTTTATTAACAGTCACTTTCATATTAAGATAGAAATAAAGGAATAGATGGAAAGGATGAAAAATTCATGAAAACGATCGCCGTAATAGATGGGGGAACTCGTCCTAATGGAAATACCGCAACCTTGACTAATCAGATAACAGAAGGTATCTCTGTAGAATTGATTCAACTTAGAGATTATACCATCTATCCAATTATAGATATGCGACACACTTTGGAGGGATTTCAAAACAGAACGGATGACTATCATGCAATAACTGATAAAATACTTGCCCATGACATATTAATCTTCTCCACCCCTATTTACTGGTATAGCATGTCTGGTTTGATGAAGAATTTCGTCGATCGCTGGTCTCACTCATTAAGAGATGCAAATTCCCCTGACTTCAAAGAAAAAATGGCTGCGAAGAAAGCATATGTCATTGCTGTCGGCGGAGATACTCCAAATGTGAAAGGCTTGCCTATGATTCAGCAGTTTCAGTATATCTTTGATTTTATGGGGATTGAATTTGGAGGATATATTTTAGGTGTTGGCAATAAGCCAGGAGACATTATGCAAGATCAAAAAGCTCTTTTTACTGCTGCTCAGATAAAAAAAGAATTAATATAAGAATCTAAGAGCACTATTCCTATTTAGCTGGAAGGTGCTCTACTCTTTACCTTCGCTACTCCTAGGGCATAATGATCAAAGAATATATTCTCAACCATTTCTCCTTGTGACTCTTCACAATCCACAATTACGATTACTTCTGAATGAATTCCCTTTAACAATCGCTTTCTCTTTTTTATAACTATTTCTGTAAAAAAGCGAATCCCAACTCCAA
The DNA here is from genome assembly GCF_052116745.1 of Niallia sp. Sow4_A1. Classification (NCBI taxonomy): domain Bacteria; kingdom Bacillati; phylum Bacillota; class Bacilli; order Caryophanales; family Bacillaceae; genus Niallia; species Niallia sp. Sow4_A1. The sequence goes on from NZ_JBQKKM010000036.1 coordinate 44,106, forward strand.
TAAGAAAACCGACCGCTGCTCCTATAAGCCCCCAATAAATCGGTCCTAATCTAAGCTTAAACCCTATACTTGCCCCAATAACAGAAAAAGCAGTAGCTAGTGCTGCTCCAATATCAATAAGAGAGGTTCCATCTGAGCGATGAATATTATCAAAAAGTTTACGTTCTCCCGTTTGATTATCTAAAGGAAGAATAAATATACTCTCCTTCTTAATCCCCTTTTTTTCTAGCGTACTAATAGCCATTTCTATAAAACTCGAATGTTCAAATGTTGAAAATACTTGCATTATGACTTCACCTTTTGCCCTTTTAATACTTTAAATGACGATGATTGATAATTTTCTTTAAAATAGAAGCGCTGTTCTTTATCATAAAGTTTATTGTTTTCCACGGTGTTTATATAAGAATCAAATATAGCAAATCCATAAATCGACGGGAAAAACAACAACCATTCAGCATCTAATGCCGATGTAGCTTGTTTTATTTCCCCTAAAAATAATAGGGAAATGGCTTCAAGTCCATGAGATAAATAAAAAAATACTACCACCCAAATAATCACAAAAAATGCAGTGACAATTCTATGTATATATAATTGACCTAATCCTGGCATAAAAAGTGACCATATAATTGCCATAACAGGATTTCTCTTATCGAGATAGTTGATTTCCATTACACCGATACTAAAAGAATTGAACCGATGCTCCTCCCGCTCTGCCAATACAAACACTTTATTCAAATCTACTGTCGTTCGATAGCTATCCCAAATAGCGAAGATATATACTGGAATATAAATGAGCAGCCATCTTGTATCAAGAACTTCTTTAGCCTTGTCAATCTCTCCTTGAAACGAATAAATCATAGCTAAATTCAAATGACTGTTAACATTTACTATAACTTCCCAAATAAATAAAACAAACCCTCGTAGATATTTTGATAAAAGAAGATGTCCGAATCCAGGAAAAGCAGCACTCCACCACCCTATGATATAAGGATTTCGCAGGTGAATTTGTGTCGTTCCGAGAACACTAACATGCGCCCTAAACCTTCTAGCTGTATTGTCATTTGTAAAATTATCCATAATTAAATTCACCTTGTTTTTCTTCATATATTACAAAGGAATAATAACTTGGTGTTATTTTTGTCTAAAATATGAAAGTTCATCCATGATTTAACTTTTTTAGTACAATAGAACTAAAAGAAAATAGAAAGGAAGATTAAAATTGATAGGAATTTTTGCATTATTACTATTTTTAGTTATCGCTAATCGCTTCTACCCAACAATAAAGGGTTTTATTGGGGAAATGAGGGTAAATAAACTTTTATCCAAATTGGAATTTCCATACAAGCAATGGAGAGATTTATATGTTCCAAATAGTAAAAGAGGCATGTCTCAAATAGATCATGTTCTGTTTGGTAAAAATGCTTTATTTATAATAGAGACCAAAAACTATCAAGGATGGATTTATGGAAGTGAAAATAGTCAGACGTGGACACAAGCTATTTATAAGAAAAAACATAAATTCAAAAATCCAATTTGGCAAAATTATGGACATATTCAAGCTATAAAGGAGTATCTTTCTGAAGAAATCCCAGAAAACTTTCCTATTTACTCTATTATCGTATTTAGTAATGAAGCAACATTAAAATACAAAACACCTTTTAAAAAAGCATCTGTCATAAATAACCGGAAACTTCTCTCTACTATAAAAGAACTGGATGTACCTTTCATTCAAGAAACAATTAATCGAGATACTATCGAAAACAAGTTAAATAGTTTATTAATTTCTGATAAAAAACAAAAGAAAAAAGTAGCAAAAAATCATATTAAGTCGATACAGTCTGAAGTAAAAACAAATAAAAAGAAAGTAAAACAAAATATTTGTCCCCATTGTGGCAACTCACTTGTTCAACGTAAGGGAAAAAATGGCCCCTTTACTGGTTGTAGTAATTTTCCCAAATGTAGATATACAAAAGCTATATGACCTATGTAAAACTTCAAAACACCATTGGAATTTTATGCTAAAATATATCTTAGAAATAAAACGAACTTCACAAAGGGGAGAACGAAATGTCTCAAGCATTAATATTTGATATGGATGGCACGCTTTTTCAAACAGATAAAATTTTAGAAATATCCCTTAATGATACTTTTAATCACTTGCGCTCTCTTCATTATTGGGAAGGAGCTACCCCCATTCAAACATATCGTGAAATTATGGGTGTTCCATTACCGATCGTTTGGGAAACATTATTACCTAATCATTCTATCGAGGTAAGAGAACAAACGGATGCTTATTTTCTTAAACGATTGGTTACAAATATAAAGAATGGAAAAGGTGCATTATACCCAAATGTAAAAGAAATTTTCTCCTATTTGAAAGAAAATAACTTTTCCATTTACGTAGCTAGTAATGGCTTAATGGAATATTTACATGCCATTGTAGAATTCTATCAATTAAATAATTGGCTTACAGAGACATATAGTATTCAACAAATTGCATCTCTGAATAAATCAGATCTTGTTCGTAGTATCATAGCCAAACACGGAATAACTAGTGCTGCTGTTGTCGGTGACCGACTTTCTGATATTAAGGCTGCCAAAGAGAATGGACTAATTTCTATCGGCTGTAATTTTGATTTTGCTAGAGAAGATGAACTTAGCCAGGCTGCTATCGTTATTGATGATTTATTGGAGCTAAAATCAATTATACCGAAATTATTCACCTATCCAGTTAACGAACTTCTATATAATATAAGAGATTAATAGGACTAATAATCCTACCGCTAAATCTATAGAGCTATTTATTGATATCAACAAATCAAACTATAGTAAACATTATTATATATTCAAAGAGTTAAAGATATTATAAAAATTAAATTGTTAAAACTTATGCAAATATACTAATCCAACTATTACAAAATAAGAAATAGCTGCCAAACTCGGCAGCTACACCAATTTAATAAAACATTATCTATTTTCCCCTCACCAAACTACCAGTTCTAATTAGTTTAAATATCATACATTCTATTAGATTATTTTATATATAAAACTATTTATTCACAACATTACGTCACCAGAATTCGGACCTAAAGTCTGTCCTGTATATATACTTCCCTCAGGATCTGAAGCTAAAAATACTGCAGTTGGCGTAACTTCTTCTACTTTACCAAAACGAGGTATAGCTAGTTCTCTTAATTTCCCTTTTTTCCATTCCTCATTTACTCCTGCCATCATTTGCGTTTCAATTGGTCCTGGTGCAATACAGTTTGCAGTAATGCCGTATCTCCCTAGCTCTAGTGCTATAGATTTTGTAAATCCTATTACACCAGCTTTTGCTGCTGAATAGTGACTGTGCTCAACCCCACCTTTTTGTCCTAATTGAGAAGCAATATTAATGATCCTTCCATATTCCTGTGCAATCATGTAGGGAACTACATATTTTGTTGTTAAAAAAACACTTTTTAAATTTACTTCAATCATTCTGTCCCACATCTCTGTTGACATATCTTGAATATAACTTTGTGTTGAAATTGCAGCATTATTTACTAATATATCAATTTTCCCAAATCGTTCAATAGTAGATTCTACTATGCTTTTCACCGTTTCCTCTTTTGATATGTCCCCTTCAATTAAATTAACTTCTACTCCAAATTCTTCTAATTCTCTTCTATATACATTCATTAGTTTTTCATCATGTTTATAGTAATTTATGGAGAGATTTGCTCCCTCTTTAGCAAATGCAAGGGGAAACCCTCTTCCCATTCCAAGCCCAGAACTAGTACCTGTTATTATAGCTACCTTCCCTTTTAATTTCATATAGTCCTCCAATACCAAATACTTTCTGATTATAGTGAATATGCTATCAAGAATTTATCTTATTGTTCAATAAATAGTTAGCATATTCTTGTATACCTTTTTCTATAGAATATTCCGCTTGAAATCCTAATTCTCTTTTAGCCCTAGAACAATCAAAACTACCAATCATATCGTATCCATAGTCACCTGGTCCAACATTGATTAGTATATCAGGGAACATCTCCTTTATTATATGGAGAATCTCTCTAATCGTAATAGTTATGCCACTTCCAATATTGAATACATTATGTTCTAAATGCTTTGTAGTCAATGTCCTTCTTATCGCTTCAACCACATCATTTACATAGATATATTCAATTGATTGATCTGCACCATATTCTTCTAGTATATTATTATCATTTATTGCTTTAACCAGTAAGGTTTTTATAGGATCAGGCATAGAACGATTAGATCCATATACAAAAGCTAGTCTTAAACAAACAATATCCAATCCATATGTTGATGAAAAAACATTTGCCAATTGTTCTCCAGTAACTTTGGTAACACCATAAATGGTAGTTGGATTTAATGGATCAGTTTCCTTTGTAATTGTTAAGTTATTATTCCCATAAACCGCTCCTGAACTCAAATAAATAACCCTGTTCAAATTAAATAATCTTGCTACTTCAAACACATTCATCGTTCCAACTATGTTTATTTGAACTATGTTATTTGGAGATGCACCACCTACATTTGGATGAGATATACCTCCACAATGTATAATTGTATCTACTCTATGATTTTTCACAATTGTAGCTAATCTAGGAAAATCACAAAGATCACCTTCCTCAAAAAAGAAATTTTCAATGTATTCATTTTGGTTAAATCTATCGTATCCGATTACTTTTATATCTTCCTTAATAAAAGATTTTACTAAAGAAGAACCAACTAAACCGGAGCATCCGGTGATCAAAACATTCATCTTTTTATCCCTTTCTCATTGTGTATGAAGTTTATTATTAGAAACTAAGATTCTAACAATTTTCTATTCACTGAGCCCAAAGGCCATGTTAAGATTCTTAATAAAATGAATTTAAAACACCAAAGATTATATTTTTTAATTTAATATTCTTCATTCCTTTATCAGTCATTTTGTAGTAGACATTTCTTTTGTTGCATAATGTATTGCAACTCGTGATAACAGTTCGGTACCTAAAACTATATCTTCCATAGTTGCTCTTTCCTCTGGATTGTGACTTCCACCTTTTGATCTTACAAAAATCATACCGATATCACAAATTCCACCCATTATTTGGGCATCATGACAGGCACCGCTTGGCATTTCTAAATAAGATAAACCCATTTTTTTTGCTTCGCTTTTCATTGTATTTACTATATGGTAACTACATATCTCTGAACTCATTCTGAGTTTATCATCAAAATCAATTATCAATTCTCTATTTTCAGAAATTTCTTTCGCCCGAACTTTTAATTCTTCGACAATTGCATCCCTTCTAACATTATCTAAATCCCTGATATCTACTCCTGATAATTCAACACGCCCAGGAATAATATTAACTCCACCAGGATATACATCCATTTTGGATACTGTTCCAACTGCTGGTGCTCCATACTTTAGAACTATTTTTTCTAAGGAAATTACCAGTTCGCTTGCTCCAAGTAGTGCGTCGTAACGCATATTCATTGGAGTTGCACCAACATGATTTGATTCTCCTTCGACGGTAACTTTTCCAAAATATCGACCAGTAATACCATTTATTATTCCAATAGGTGTCCCATTTTGCTCTAAAAAAGGGCCTTGTTCTATATGCATTTCTAAAAATAATTCGATATCTCCTTTTTTTCTGATTGCTGATGTAAATATCTCCTCTGGCTTTAAGTCAAAACTTTGTAAAGCCGTTCTTCTAGAAATACCATTTGGGTCTTTTACATCTAAATCTTCTTTTTTAATTTTTCCTGTCATTGCTCTACTGCCAAATACTCCTCCGTCTCTAAAACGGGATCCTTCCTCTTCACAAAAAGCTATTACTTCTATTGGACTAACTAATTGAATTCCTTCTTCTTGCATATGTTGAACAACTTCAATCCCACCAAGTACTCCAATAATGCCATCAAACTTCCCGCCATTTTCGACAGAATCAATATGTGAGCCAATCACAATAGGCTTAGAATCCTTATTTTGCCCTTCTTTTCGACCAATCAGATTTCCCGCATGGTCTAAATGCACCTCTAATCCAGCTTCTTCCATCCAATCTTTCACTACTCTTTGCGCCTTTCTATCCTCTTCTGATAGTGCACGCCTTGTAACACCTATCCAACCTTCCACATTCTCACTAATTGTACCAAGTTTATTTATTCTTTCTTCTAATCTTTTTTTACTTATCATTCTTTCACTCTCCGTTCATTATTAGTATTTTTCAACTTTATTAAGAGGCGTGATCTTTGAATTATTCGAAATATTTTTTTCCTTTTTGAATTTAGCAGTCATTAGTAACCAGTACACTAGACCTCCTGTACCTATACCTAAAAACCAATTATACGCATATAGCCAGTCTAATTTAGGGACAATAAGTCCGCTTAATGCAATAATAAATCCTATAATAAAGGCTAAGACTGCATGAATATTCCAACCATCTTTATAAGCGTATAATCCGTCAGTCACAAACAAGCTATTCACCTCATATTTTTGTCTGCGTATGACAAAAAAATCTATTAGCATAATTCCAGCTACTGGTCCCATTGTGGAACCAAGTACGCCCATGATATTGTCCATGTATGCTGTTTCACCATACCATAACCATGGTAGACTAAGAACTCCTACAAAAATAGCTATTATCCCCGCTTTTCGGAAATTTAGTTTTTGTGGAAGCAAGGCCGCTAGATCAAAACCTACTGCAATTGCATTTGTAGCAGCATTAAGTGAAAGAACAGACGCTAAAATGATTATTGCTCCAATAAAAACTACGAGAGGATTATCAAATCGTTCTATGATATGAATCGGATCATTTATGACACCTCCATATGCGTACATAGTTCCTGCTGTCACTAAGAGACTAATAATAGAAAAGAATATAAACATTATGGGTACACCTATTGCTTGGCCAACTATTTGATCCTTTTGACTTCGTGAAAACCGTGTTAAGTCAGGAATATTAACAATTAGTGTTGCAACAGTTCCAATTATTCCAGTAGCAGATAAAAAGAATAACCCCCAAAAATCTTCTTTCGCAATTGTAGATTCTATATTTACTAATGGAGATAATCCACCGGCAACATTTATTGCCCAAATGACAAGTGCTATAGCAACGACCATTATTAGTGGTCCAGCCCAAAGTTCATATTTCTTAATACGTTCTATACCATGAGTAATTAATAGGTAATGAAGTATAATAGAGATGGTATAACCAATAACTGTGTTTAACCCCATTCCTAAGAAGTTGATATTAGAGAGATCTTCCCAACCAGGTACAATTGCACCAAATGCAACATCTATTGATTCACTAGCAAGATATACGAAGATACCGAACCAAAATATTCCTAACACACCTCGAATGAATATTGGTATTAATGCAGCTTTATGTCCAAACGCGGATCTAATAAGAACAGGAAAAGGCACTCCATATTTTGCACCAGCAAAGCTATTCAAAATTAAAACTACATAAACAATTCCAAATGCGAAGCATGTAACACCGAACGCCTGCCAAAAACTCATGCCTTTATCAAGCATATTTGCAGTTATTACCCATTGATTGATATTATGAACTATTCCCATCCAAACACAGGCATAAATCCAAGCTGTCCAATTTCTTTTTGCCTTTGGGGTTGGTGCTAAATCAGCGTTATATAAGGTTGAATCCGGTTGATCTATTTTTTCTTGGTAAAACTCTATATTATTATTCGACATTATCAAAACTCCTCTTTAAAAAATTAATTTAAAGTAAATTTCTTCCGATAAATGAACTTTCCCCGACCTATCTCACCCAAAAAAGTATTTTCCTTAACAATTACATCGCCGCGTGATAATACATGTGTAATCCTACCTTGAAGTTCTAATCCCTCATAAATATTATAATCCGTACTTTGGTGTTGTTCCTTTTTTGAAACTACTCTAGATTTACTTGGATCAAAAATAACTATATCAGCATCACTTCCAATCTCTAGTGTTCCTTTTCGTGGATACATTCCAAATATTTTAGCTGGACTCGTACTCATTATGTCAACAAATTTGTTTAAAGATATCCTATCTTCATGTACACCAAAATGATAAACCACATGAAAAATATCCTCTATACTAGGTAATCCGTTTGGAATTAATGTAAAGTTATTGAAACCAATCTTTTTCCCTCCTTCAAATAACAGTGACGAATGGTCTGACCCAATAGTTGAAATACTGCCTTTTCTAATTCCTTCCCACAGTGAGTTTTGGTCTTGTTTATCACGGAGTGGAGGGGAACAAACATATTTTCCTCCTTCAAAATCTGGTAGTTCTAAGTAACTTTTATCTAAAACTAAATAGTGAGGACAAGTTTCAGCATAAACAATTCTCCCCCTTTTTTTTGCTCTCTCTACTTCCTGCAATGCATCAGAACAACTGACATGAACAATATAAACAGGAGTATTGGCTACTTCTGCGATTCTAATTGCTCTATTTGTCGCTTCAGCTTCCAGACTAGCTGGTCTTGTTTCAGCATGATATATTGGTGCTGTTTTCCCTTCTGATATCGCTTCTTTTCTTAGTTGGTCCACAACATCCCCATTCTCCGCATGTACATTAACAATCATTCCAGACTCTCCGGCCTTCTTCATCAACTTATACATATCAAGATCACTAACCATTACATCATTTTTATATGCCATAAATAACTTAATTGAAGTAACTCCTTCTTCGTTTGCTAATTTTGGTATCTCTGCTAATACTTTTTCAGAGCATTCATTTATAATCGAATGAAAGCCATAATCTATATAGGAGCATTTTGCTTTATCCTTCCATTCTCTTAAATTTTCAAGAAAGGACTGTCCTTTTGTTGGATTTGTAAAGTTGATTATGCTTGTTAATCCCCCCATTGCAGCAGCCTTAGTTCCGCTCTCAAAATCATCTACTGTCCCTGGAACAGCAAGATGGGCATGTACATCAATTGCTCCTGGCATTATAAATTGATTATTTGCATTAATAACAAGATCATTTGTATCTAAAAGGATATTCTCTGATATATCCGTAATTATTCCTTGTTCTATTAATACATCTGCTTTATACATCGCTTTAGAAGTTACTAATATACCGTTCTTAATTATTGTTCTCATAGAGTCTCCTTCACTATAAAAATATATTGGGTTAACTTTATGAATTAATTGGTGAAATTTATTCAAAAGTGTTAAAAGATAACTATATTAATCCTTTGGAAAAAGTTGCATTGTCTCAATAATTAATTTGATTCATAGATTCCACATATCTCTATTGCAGTTAGTGCATATACAATAGATGCAGGCTGAATCTGAGAAGATTCAATAAACTCATTATCAGAGTGAGCACATCCTATATCACCTGGACCAAACAATAATGTTGGAATTTTTGAAATTCCATTTAAAAAACCTGAGTCTCCCCAATATGTAGCTCCACTGACAGACTTCTCTATCCCCATCCCCTTTGTTAAACTATTCTGAACAACTTGTACAAGTTGATGATCAGCATTAATTTCCATCGCAGGATGTGGAAGAATTGCTTTCACTTCTGTTTTTATTTTTGCTCTATTTTTTTCGACAAGCTTAGCATAATAATCCAGATCTGCGACTATTTCTTCAGGAGTCTGGTAAGGAATATATCGAACATCTAGATAAACTTTACAAAAGTCTGCAACAGTGCCAGCAAGGGCAGAATTACTATCTGTTAAGTAAGCCATATTCCCTTCAGACCCCCCCATAATTAAATTAACAGTAACTGTTGGAGGAGATAAATATGGATGTGAAAGTTTTTTATATTTAAATGCTAATGATTCCTCTATTAATCTAATAAAATATGTTGCAGCAGATATTGCATTTGCTCCTTCTTCTGGTACGCTCGAATGTACAGCAGTACCACTAAATGTAACTTCATAATAATTACACCCTTTATGTGCTATTACCGGATGGAGATTAGTAGGCTCACCTACTATTGCTAAATCTGTTTTTGGACCATTTTCTACAATATATTTTGTACCTGCACTTCTTGATGATTCCTCATCAATAACACCAGCAAATACCAAATCACCTTTTAATTTTATTCCTAAACGTTTAAGTACAATCAATGCATATGCCATTGCTGCGACTCCGGATTTCATATCAGCAGATCCTCGTCCATACATCTTTCCTTCTCTTTCAATTGGAGTAAAAGGATTCTCCATAGCTAGTGGTGGGACAGTATCAATATGCCCATTAAACATTAAACTAGTTCCCTCCTGTTCCCCTTTTAGTGTAGCAATAACATTTGAACGTCCTTCACATATTTCTTGCAAATAAACATCAATTTTTTCTGATTCAAAAATTTCAAAGAGATATTTTGCAATTTCTATTTCTTTGTTTTCAGAGTTAGTGTGACTTGGAATAGAGATTAAATCCTTAACTATTTTAAACAATTCATTAGAATTAAATGCCTGTAAAACTCTCTCGCTTAAATCTTCTAATTGCATATAAGCACCTCCACCTATCAATAAAGATTAATTTTATAAAAAAATGTAGATAATCTAGACAATAATTAACTATGTAATTCTACAATTAATTCTATTTCAACAGGAGTTCCACCAGGCAAGGCAGCAACTCCAATAGCAGCTCTTGCATGTTGATTTTCATTTCCGAATATTTTATTTAATAAAATTGATGCAGCATTTATCACCTTTGGCTGTTCAAAAAAATTTCTTTCTGATACTACATATCCATTTAACTTTACAATTCTTTTAACATTATCAAGATTGCCTATTAGTTTTTTTAATGCACCAATTAAATTAAGAATGCAAACCTCTGCTGCCTCTTGTGCTTGTTCAATTGTTATAGAAGATCCAACTACTCCACAATGCTTAATAGAATCTCCATCCTTGCTGGTTTGTCCAGATAAATATACTAAATTATCAACAATTACTCCTGAAACAAAAGGAAGATCCCTATCCTCAATTTCAGGTATTTTCAAATCCAATTCATTTAATCTTTTTTCGATATTCATAAATTCCTCCTTAAAAATTTCTATTTTCCACTTTTATTTTAAAAAAATTCCAAAATATAAATTCGAAATATATTAAAAATTCTTTATATTCCGATTAGTTACAGTTTAGTTTCAATTAAAAATATTGTCAATATGTTATTAAAAAATTTTTGTAAGTATTATTAAAATTTTTTAATATTTTTTCATCTATAGATGTAAGAATCATAAAAAAATATGGTATATTATTAAACATGACTTGGATTATTTTTAAAAACAGATGGTACTGTTTAGGAGGAATAAAATGACAAAACTATTAGAAGATAAAAAATATCATTTTTTATTTCCGTTAATTAAAGCAATTGCAAAGGCACTCGGATCGAATTGCGAAGTAGTATTGCATGATTTATATGATGTTGGTCATTCGATTGTTGCAATAGAAAATGGGCATATAACCGGTAGAAAGGTTGGGGATTCTAGTACAAATTTGGGGTTAGAAGCTTTAAGAAAAGGAGCGGAAGATAGTGATATTCTTAACTATATGTCTACTACAAAAGATGGTAAAACATTAAGATCTTCCTCTATCTATATTAGAAATGAAGATGGATTGGCTATTGGGTCTATTTGTATAAATTATAATATTACTGATTTTTTAATGGTATCAAAAGTTCTTAATGATTTTATTACAACTGAAAAAAAGGTGGATGAGACATTTTCAACTGATATAAATGATGTTATGGAACAATTATTAAAAGAAGCCGCAGATTATGTTGGAAAACCAGTCCCTTTTATGAGTAAAGAAGACAAATTAAATGTAATTGATTTTTTGGATAATAAAGGCATATTCATGGTAAAACGTTCTATTGAGCGAGTTGCGTTATTCCTAGACGTATCAAAATTTACTATTTATAATTATTTAGATGAAATTAGATTAAAAAAAGGTGATAACAAACCTATTTAAGTAATTATTAAAAAATATACCAATTCTCCAATAGATAAAGTAACTGAGAATTGGTATATCTGCGTAAAATTATATACACAACGTGTTGTTTAAATCGAATAAGGGCTTCTATTTCTAAAACAAATTATTTTCACTTTTAATACTATATACTATAGTTTTAAAGTTGGAGAAAAAATCCTCTTTAAGGAGTTTTTTTTCTTACACGGAATAAATAACACCAACGGATAAAATAGGTTATAATAGACTTATTAATTATTTAAGTTGGTGTTTATTTATGCGTACTAAAAACAGGTTGAATCCAAGCGAGTCTATCTATTACAGTCCTGAAATTTCAATTTGTCCTGACTGTGGAGAGAAATTAACCTATTGCCATCCTGTATGGAGGAAAACCATCTCTACCCTAAAAGGGGAATTTAAAGTTATTAATCTTGGCTATCGCTGTGAAAA